>NZ_JBSFJF010000032.1:36188-89592 GCF_053597915.1 Streptomyces sp. NPDC001219
CCGGCTCCCGGCTCCCGGCTCCCGGCTCCCGGCTCCCGGCTCCCGGCTCCCGGCTCCCGGCTCCCGGCTCCCGGCTCCCGGCTCCCGGCTCCCGGCTCCCGGCTTGGCCAACCTCTTAGTGTACCCAACACCGTGCGACAGAATGGTCAAGTTGCCTTTGAGATGGTGCAGTTGACCACCAAAGCTGGCGGAAATCGCCAGGTCCACCGGGGTGAGCAGAGCCTGAGCCCAGGGCATGACGGGTAGCCCCATATCGCCGAAGAGCTTTCGGGTTCCGCCCTGGAATGCGGATGATTCTGTCGAAGTGATCAACAGTTGCACCCGGAAGTCGTCGTGGAACAGCGGCAGTACGTCGAGCAGGCGCCCGCCGGAGGCGACGTTGTGCACCACGAGCAGGACCCGGCGAGGCGTTGCCCGGCTGACCCAACGATCGGAGCCTTTCCCGACCGGCACGCGTATCACCGGGGGATCGGATGGCCCCACTTGTCACCTCCTGCTGGCTGCACAGCCCCCGCGGACTTCCCGATCACCTTAGCCAGGCGCGGTCGACGGCATGACTCCGGCTCTCGGGCCCTGCGGGTGTGCCGTTGGCCAGCTGGGCACCGGCAGGCCGGCGTCGCACGCGGCGCCGGCGTTCGAGATCACCTGCTACGACTTCGCCCGCGTGCCGGGCCGAACCAGAGGGGCTGCTCCGGCGCCCCGGCAGGACTCGAACCTCCGGCCAAGAAGTCACCTTCCGTTCTCGGAGTCCGCGTCAGCGCCGGCGGACAGCACTATGGGCGTCGGCCTGGGAGACGGGGGTCGGAGTCCTTCACCTCTATCCGCGCACGGTCGGGAGTGAGGCGAATCCTGACATCCACGTCACGGTCCGCGTGGACCCGGGCGTTGGTGACGAGTTCTGAGGCCAGGAGTTCCGCTTCAGGGCAGATTTCCTCCCACCCCCAGCCCTGAAGCCGAATCAGCAGGAATGCCACATCGTCGCGCGTATCCCCGTCTGTGATCTCGATGAGCCGTGACGCCAAGTCCTCGAGGTGACGCCCGCCAAATCCGGAGAAGACCTCGTAGAGGCGACGCGTGCCGGACTCTTCATCCACTTCATGGGAACGTACAAGGCCATCGGTGTAGAGCGCCAGAACGGAATTCTGCGGCAGATTGAATTCCCTCGACTGATAAAAGGTGCCTGCCTGTACCCCCAGTGGCAGGCCATGCGGCCCCTCCAGGGCCTCCACTCCGTTTTCGGAATGCAGTAGCGGAGGCGGGTGACCGGCGGTGCACACCTCGGCCGTTCCCATGGCGAGGTCCACCCATACACAACAACAGGTCGCCAACAGATCGGTGCCGAGCTCCAGCAGCAATCCGTTGGTCCGCTGCAGGACGTCGCTCGGGCGGTGCCCCTCTGCTGCATAGGCGCGCACGGCCAGGTAAAGCACGCCTGCCATCTTTCCGCCGTGCTGCTCGATCGGGGCAATCATGCATGCCTGTTTGCCGCTGCTCAGGCTCCCCAGATCGGCGCTGGACATACCTGACCCGGATTCCACGAAGAGTGGCAGGCGGTCACGAAGCGCAGTCGAATCCCTGATGACTTCCCGCGCGATGGAGGGGGGATAACCGGCGCACCCCAGAAGCCTCATATGTGCGCCCTCCCAGGTTCCCACCGCCATGCCGTCCGCGGAAATCGGCTTCATGGTGCGGGATTCGGCGATCCTCATCACGTCAGGCAGGCGCTGCGCCGCACTGAGGTCGCGCGCCAGATTGTGCATCTGATACATGAATGACGCGTCGTACGCACCCTCGTCAGGTGAGCCGATCAGCGCAAAAGAGACCCTCCTCCAGGGCATGCGCTGGTCGCGTGAGGGCGGTGGCCCAGCTGGGACCGCTCTGCGGCCGGGCCCGTGAGTGCGGCGAGCGGCTCGCGCGGCAGTTCTCCGGTAGGGGGCGTGCCGCAGTGGTCGAGGCCGTCGGCGCAGGCTCCAGGCCGGCGAGGCGGAAAGAGCAGGCAGCGTCACCGAGCCGGACCAGGCACGCGGTGTGCGCCGCGACGCCGCGGCCACGACAGCCGGCCGGGCCGCCTGCCGGATCGGCGCCGCGCCGACAACGCAGCCGGGCTGGCGTGCTCGGGTTTGCATCCCCGGGCGGCTTCCACCTCTCAAGCGGCGGCCGGAGGCCGGCGAAGCCCTCCGTCGGCGCCCCGGAGGCAGTGCTTCCGCATGCGCCGCCACACCTGCCCCGACCAGCAAAAAGACCCTCCCGGGGGGAGGGTCTTGCGGAGCGCCCCCGGCAGGACTCGAACCTGCGGCCAAGTGCTTAGAAGGCACCTGCTCTATCCACTGAGCTACGGGGGCCGGTGTGGACGTGGATCACGGACCGCGGTCAAGGATAGAGGTCCGGGTGCCTCGTCCCGGTTGCTTCACCTCCGTGGCACGTTGTGGAGGTTCGGTGAAGCGGTCCCGATAATCGCAGGCAGGTACGAATCCTGCATCGCTTTTGGCGCCTCGTGCGGCGGGTGTTGTGCACTCGTTATGCCTGCGCCTCGCTTGCCGCGAGTGTCTCGCGTGCCACTTATCCCGTTCTGTGCGGGTTCTTTTGGCGCGCACTAGGGGGTATACGCTTCAAAAACCTAACGAAATTGGGCATTCTGCACATGTGGCGACCTTGGATGTACGACCCCGGCTGATCGACGCACTGTCCGTTCTGCGCGACCGCGTCGACACCGCACGCTTCCCGCTGCCACTTCGGGGCGCTGCCCGGGCCCGGCGCAACCGGGCCGAGCTGCTCGCCCAGCTCGACGACTATGTGATTCCCCGCCTCCGCTCCCCTCAGGCGCCCCTGCTCGCGGTGATCGGCGGGTCGACCGGGGCGGGCAAGTCCACGCTGGTCAACTCGCTGGTGGGGCGGCGGGTCTCGGAGGCCGGGGTGCTGCGGCCGACGACGCGTACGCCGGTGCTGGTCTGCCATCCCGACGATCTCCACTGGTTCGCCGGTACCCGGGTCCTGCCGCAGCTCGCCCGGGTGTGGGTCCCCGAGCAGGACGACGGCGGCGAGGACGAGTACCCGGCGGGCGGTGGCCTGGGCCGGGGGGACTACGGGCTCGGGGGCCAGGGGGCGGGCGGTCCGGCGGCGGGCGGCCACGGGGTGGCCGGCGGAGACGGTGCGGCCGGTGGGCCGGGCGCCCGTATGGCGCGCGGGGAGAGCGCGGACCATGGGTCGCACGGGGGGCCTCGGGAGCTTTCCGGGGGGCCTGGGCCGGGGGCCTACGGCGCGGTGGGGGGCGGGGGCGAGGCGGGGATGCTGACGGTGCGGATCGAGACCGATCCGGCGTTGCCCAGTGGGCTGGCGCTGTTGGACGCACCGGACATCGACTCGCTGGTCGCGCGCAACCGTGAGCTGGCCGCCGAGCTGATCTGCGCGGCGGACGTGTGGGTGCTGGTCACGACGGCCGCCCGGTACGCGGACGCGGTGCCCTGGCATCTGCTGCGTACGGCCAAGGAGTACGACGTCACGCTGGTGACCGTGCTGGACCGGGTGCCGCACCAGATCGCCACCGACATCTCCGGGCGCTACGCCGAACTCCTCCAGCGGGCCGGTCTCGGCCATGTCCCGCGGTTCACCATCCCGGAGCTGCCCGAGTCGGCCGGCGGCGGCAGCGGGCTGCTGCCCGCCACGGCCGTCGCGGCGCTGCGGGGCTGGCTGGAGCGGCATGCCCAGGACCCCGTCGCCCGCACCGCAGCGGCGGAGCGTACGGCCGCCGGGGTGATCGCCTCGCTGCGCAGCCGGCTGCCGGCGCTGGCCGGGGCCGCCGCCGCCCAGCACGCCGCGGCCCTGCGGCTGGCCGGCCGGGTCGAGGAGGCGTACGAGCGGGCCGCTGAGCGGGTACGGGAGGAGGTCGCGGCCGGTGAGGTGCTGTCCGGGGACGCGCGCGCCCACTGGCGGGACCATGGCCTCGACGGCCGGTCGGACGAGCTGCTCGACGCGCTGACCGACGGGCTGACCTCGCTGCTGACCTGCGCCGTGGACGAGGCCGACGAGCGGGCCGCGGCCGCCTGGCGGCGGGACCCGGCGGCGGGCGAGGTCTCGCTGACGGCCGCCGCGGGCGCCGCCGGTGCGGGCGGCCGGCTCGGTGTGATCGTCCGGCGCTGGCGGCGCTGCCTGGAGGAGCTGGCCGAGGAGGAGACCCGTGAGGCGCGCGCCGGTCAGGCCGGGGAGCGCGCGGGGTCGGTGGAGCCGGAGGAGTCGGCGGCGCTGTTGGCCACCGCGCTGCTCGGCGGCCGTCGCGCCCGTACGGCGGGCGAGAACCTCGCCGACCTGTTGGGCGCACAGACCGCCCTGCGGCTCTGCGAACGGGGCGGCCGCCTCCTCGCCACCTACCTGGAGCGCGCGCTGGACGGTGAGCGTGAACGGCGGCTGGCGCCCCTGGACCAGCTGACGGTGCCGCTGGACCAGCAGGCGGAGCTGATCGCCGCGCTGTCCGTGGTGCAGAGGGAGAAGCAGCGGCAGGAAAACCGGACGGGGAGGGAGAAGGAGCGGCGGCGGGAGCAGCCGCAGGCGGAGGAGAGGGCGCGGATGAGGGTGATGGAGAAGGAGGAGGTGTCGGGGTGAGCGATTCCGATGTGGCTGGTTCCGGGGCGGGACCGGGGGCGACGGGGCGGGGGATGGGGGCTGGCGAGGCCGGCGAAGGGGCGCGGGGTGTGACGCCGGGGGAAGGTGTGGCGCCGGTGGAGTGGCGTGGGGGCAGGGGAGCGGAGCCGGCGGAGGAACCGGGGGCGGTGGGTGCGGCGGTGGCGGAGGCGGCGGCCGCTGAGGGTGGGGAGCCCGTGGAGTCTGCAGTGCGCGTGGAGTCTGTAGTGCCTGTGAGGTCTGTGGAGCACGTGGTGTCGATGGGCTCCGGGGAGGTCGTGGGGTCTGGGGGGGCCGTGGGGGTTGTGGAATCTCAGGAGGGGCAGGGGGGCGCGGTGTCGATGGAGCGGCAGGAGAACGGGGCGGCTGTGGGGGCGGCGGTGCCGGAGCCGGGGGCAGGGCTGGAGCCGAGGGCGGGGGCGGAAGTGGGCCGGACGTGGGATGACGGGTTGATCGCACGTCGGGCGCGGGATGCGGGGGTGCCCAGGCCGGGGTCGCGGATCGAGCCGCCTCCGGGAGCAGAGGTCGCGGGGGAGGCCGCTGTTGCGGTGGGGGCGCCGGTCGGGGCCCGTACCGAGGCGGGTGTGCGGCTGGAGGGTGCGTCGCGGGCCGGGGAGGCGCGCCACAGGCACACCCGGGCTGCGGAGTTCCGTACCGCGGAAGCGCATCGCGCGGAGTCCCTCCTTGAGAGGGCGCGGAGCGAGCGAGCGCGGGGCGGGGCACGGGTGGACGCGTGGGTGGAGGCGATGGTGCAGCCGCGTTCGCCGGCCGAGGTGGAGAGCGATGACGGGGTCACGTACCGGTGGGTCGCGGACGGGGGGCGGCGGGCCGTGGGGGGTGGGCTGCGTGGGCGGCTGGACGCGCTGCGGGAGTTGATCGCGCTGTCCCGGACCCGGCTGGAGGGGCGGGCGCTGGAGGGGGCGGGCAGGGTGCTGGAGACGGCCGACGAGCGGTACCGGCTCTCCGGCGAGCACACCGTCGTCGCCATCGCGGGAGCGACCGGCAGTGGTAAGTCGTCGCTGTTCAACGCGCTGGCCGGAGCGAACCGTTCACAGGTCGGGCCGCGCCGGCCGACGACCGCGGAGCCGGTGGCCTGCGTCTGGCCGGGCAGCCGGCCGGGCGCGGACGGGCTGCTGCACCGGCTGGGAGTGCCCGTCCACCGTCGGCACGTCCCGGCGGACGGCAGCTCCGAGCTGCGCGGACTCATCCTGATCGATCTGCCCGACCACGACTCCTCGGCCACCGAGCACCGCGCTCAGGTGGACCGGATGCTGGAGCTGGTGGACGCGGTGATCTGGGTGGTGGACCCGGAGAAGTACGCGGACGCGGTGCTGCACGAGCGGTATCTGCGGCCGCTGGCGGGCTACGCCGAGGTCATGTTCGTCGTCCTCAACCAGGTGGACCGGCTGCCCGGGGACGCCGCCGACCAGGTGGTGGACGATCTGCGGCGGCTCCTGGACGAGGACGGGCTGGCGCTCGGCGAACACGGGGAGCCCGGTGCCGCGGTGCTCGCGCTGTCCGCGGCCACCGGCCGGGGCGTGGCGGAACTGCGGGAGGCGCTCGGCCAGTTCGTCGCGGAACGGGGTGCGGCGGACCGGCGGCTGGCGGCGGACGTGGACGCGGCGACCGAGCGCCTGCGGTCGGTGTATGTGGCGCAGAGCCGGGTCGGGCTGACGGAGGACGCCCGTGCGGAGTTCGACGACCGGTTGGCCGAGGCGGTCGGGGCGGTGGCCACCGGGCGGGCGGCGGAACGGGATTGGCTGCGGTACGCGGAGCGCGCCTGTGGATCTCCGTGGTCGCGGATGCGGCGGTGGCGGGGGAGCAGGTGGGGAGGCCGTGGTTTCGGGGCGGAGGCAACCGGGTTGGGGATGACGGGGGCGGGGGCAGGCCCGGGAGGGCACCCGGGCGTCGGGACGGCAGGTGTGGGGCGGCACGGCGTGGGACGGGTCCGGGCCGGGCGGAACGGGGAGGGGGCCGAAGGACTGGCCGCTTCCGGGCGGAGCGGTATGCGGCGGGGCCTGGTGGGGCGGCGGCGGGCGGCCGGGCAACCGGGCGCCGCCGGGGCCGCGGCCGGTGCCGCTGAGGTGTCGGCGGTGGACGGCCGGGCGGCGGCCCGGCCGGTGGTGGAGCAGGCCGTCCGTACGGTGGCCGCCGAGGCGGCGCACGGCCTGCCGTCGCCCTGGGCCCACGCGGTGCGGGAGGCGGCGGACCGAGGCGCCCACGGGCTGCCGGAGGCGCTCGACAAGGTGGCGGCGGATGCCGAGGAGTCCCTCCGGGGCGGGCCGGCTGTGAGACCGCGCTGGTGGACGGTGGCCGCCTCGCTCCAGGGGATGTTGACCGTACTCCAGGTCGTCGGTGTCCTGTGGCTGCTGGGTGCGATCACCGGTGTGGGCGAGGCGACGGACTGGCTCTCGGGGCTGGCGCCCGCGGTTCTCGGGTCGGTGGGCGGGCCGGCACTGGCGTGGGTGTGCCGGGTGGTGGCGCGCGGACCGGCCCGGCGCTACGGGCAGGACGCCGAGCGGCGGTTGCGGGGTGCGGCGGCGGCATGCGGACGGGCGCGGGTGCTGGAGCCGGTCGCCGCCGAGTTGCTGCGCTATCGCGAGGTGCGGGAGCAGTACGCGGTGGCCTCGGGCGCGTGACGGCGGATACGGAAGGGGAGCAGCGGGGCGGGCGGCGCTGAGGGCGGCTCGCGGGCCGCTCGACGGCCGCCGCGCCCGCCGCCGCTCACCCTTCCGGGTGGCCGAGTTGTCCACAGTCGGCCGCCTGTCCACACGCCGCCGCGGCGCTCGCCGAACCCGTGCAGCATGAGATCAACGCAGCGCGAGCAGCGGGTGACGGGAGCGAGCGCGGGACACGGGGGAGGCGTATCAGGTGAACGACACGATGGTGACGCTGGTGGGGAACGCCGCGACGGCGGTGGAGCACCGGCTGACGGCGGCGGGGGTGACAGTGGCGCGGTTCCGGCTGGCGGCCACCTCGCGCCGGTGGGACAAGGCGCAGGAGCGCTGGACCGACGGGGAGACGAGCTTCTACACGGTCCGGTCATGGCGTGGGCTCGCCGACAACGTGGCGGCATCGGTGGCGGTGGGTGAACCACTCATCGTGCAGGGACGGTTGCGGCTGAGGGAGGGGGAGCAGCCACCCGAGAAGGGCGGACAGCGCTGGTTCTCGGCGGAGGTCGACGCGGTGGCGGTCGGCCATGACCTCACACGGGGCACCGCCGCGTTCCGAAGGGTCCTCCGGTCGGTATCCCGTACGGGGGCGGGCGCGGGAGCGGGAGTGGAGGGCGCGCCGGTTCCGGCTCAGCAACCGGCTGCGGCAGCGGGAGCATCCTCAGCGGCGCAGGCTCCTGCGGCGGCAACGGAGTCCTCCCCGGCGCCGGAATCGCCCCCGTCAGCGGACTCGTCCTTACCACCGCGAGCATCGCGCCGCACTCCACCCACCCAACAGGATTTATGGGAAAGCCCGTTGCCGGAAGCCGGACCGCGAACGGGCGCAGATGACGGAGCGACGGAAGCCAAGCCGGCCGCCGGCACGCCAAAGACCGCCAAGGCGAGGTCGGTTTCCGGGGCGAGGTCGGTTTCCGGAGCACGGCAGGCCGCCGCCGGAGAGCGCGCAGGCCGCAAGGAGCAGCCGCCCAACGAGGCCGCCGCGACCGCCAAGGCCGGCATGGGCACTTAGGCCGTCGCGGCGGCCGAAGCCCTCGTCGCCAAGGCCGCAGTGACCTCCAAAACGCCTGCGACCAGGGGGATTGCGGCTGTCGTCGAGGCTTCGGGGCGCTCCGCCGCCGCGGCTTCCGCCATGGCCCATTCATCCGAGAAGGCGTCTTTGTCCTGAAAGAGGCTGACGATTTGTCGATAATGCCAGGTCAGGGTGCCTGGTGTCGGTAACGATTGCGATTCGGATCGCTTATGGGATGCCATTACCGGGGACCCTGATGCACCTGCTCCTTAAGATCCGACAAGTACTCACGGGGGCTGACGTGTTCGGCTGTTGAGTTCTTTGGGATCTTTCCGGCGAGGCACCCTCTCCCACTCGACCGCCTCGCCCAGAGGGGAATTTCATGCTTTCGATGAAGAGGCGGGGCGCAGCCCGCCTTGCCGCCGCGGTCGTGGCCTCCGGCCTGGTCGCGGCGGGTGCGATAGCCACCGCGGGGCCTGCCGCGGCGGACGAGACGAACCCCGCGCACGGGGGTGCCACCGCCACGCTCGGCGGTCTGAAGACCTTCGACCAGGCGGTCGTGCACAACGACGGAGGGGACCAGCGCGTAGGCGCCGGCCTCTTCGAGATGGCGGTCGACAACGGCGGCACGCTCCAGACGTACTGCATCGACATCCACAACCCGACGCAGCAGCAGGCGAAGTACCAGGAAGTGCCCTGGAGCGCCTCGTCGCTGCACAACAACGGGGACGCGGGCAAGATCCGCTGGATTCTGCAGAACTCCTACCCGCAGGTGAACGACCTGGCCTCGCTCGCAGCCAAGGCCGGTGCCGGGAACCTCACCGAGAAGACCGCCGCGGCCGGCACCCAGGTCGCGATCTGGCGCTTCTCCGACCACGCCAAGGTGGACGCGCTCGACCCGTCGGCCGAGAAGCTCGCCGACTACCTCGAGAAGAGCGCGCAGAACCTCGCCGAGCCCAAGGCCTCGCTGACGCTCGACCCGCCGGCCGTCTCCGGCAAGTCCGGCAGCAAGCTCGGCCCGGTCACCGTGCACACCAACGCCGACAGCGTGACGATCTCCCCGGCCGCCGGTGTGCCTGCCGGTGCCAAGGTCGTCGGCAAGGACGGCAAGCCGGTCACCAGTGCGGCCGACGGCACCCAGCTGTTCTTCGACGTGCCCGCGGGCGCCGCGGACGGCAGCAGCTCGCTGACCGCGCAGGCCGCCACCAAGGTTCCGGTCGGCCGCGCCTTCACCGGTATCGGTGAGCACGCCAAGAGCCAGACCCAGATCCTGGCCGGCTCCAGTGAGTCCACGGTCTCCGCGGCCGCCACGTTCTCCTGGAAGAAGCAGGGCGCCATCCCGGCGATCACCGCCGAGAAGAACTGCGCCAAGGGCGGGGTGGACGTCACGGCCACCAACAAGGGCGATGAGGCGTTCCGCTTCCAGCTCTCCGGCAAGGACCACGAGATCGCCCCGGGCAAGTCGCAGACCGTGACCGTTCCGGTGGCCGAGGACCAGCCGTACAACATCACGATCAAGGGTGAGGGCGGCTTCAAGAAGTCGTTCTCCGGGGTCCTGGACTGCAAGACCGCCGGCAGTGGCGGCGGCAAGCCCTCCAGCCAGCCCAGCCCGGCCTCGGTCGGCGGCAGCACCGGCGGGGACACCGGTGGGGACAAGGGCGGCGACCTCGCCGAGACCGGCTCCAGCAACGCCACCCCGATGATCGCGGGCATCGCGGTCGTGCTCGTCGTGGTCGGCGGCGGCGCGGTGTTCTTCCTCCGTAAGAAGAAGGTCGGCACCCCCGCCCAGTGACACCCGGCGCCTGGTGACCGCCGTCGCCAGGCCCTGCCCGGCGGCCGCTCGCTCACCCGACGGTGAGCGGTGAGCGGACGATCACCGGCGAAGCACCACCCCACGGCCCCGGAGCGCCACCGCGCTCCGGGGCCGTCGGCATTCGAGCGCCCTGTGCGCCGACCGCCGGCGAAGCCCCGGCCCCGGTCCCCCTCTGCGGCGAAACGGCCCGCTGCCTCGCCTCTGGGGTGGTCTGGGCCGTCCGTGGGCCGTCGCGGACATGAAGCACGCGTCGTGGACATGAAGCACGGGATCAGGGGCGCGCGGTTACGCCGAGGTCGGTGCGCATGACGTCACGCATCCCTTCCCACCGGAGCCAGAGCCGTCGGAAGTCCGCTCGGATCTCGTCGAATGAGCCATCCGGGTCCAGATTTCCTTCCTCCAGGCACATGGTCCGTCGGTAGGTCTCAGAGAGAGCCATCGTCATCCCGTCCAGCTCGATCAGCACCGGTGGAGAGGCGATCATCTGGGCTTCGGCAAAGGTGGCGTGGTGGGCGCGCCTGGCCTCCTCCACCACCTCACGGGCCTCCGGCGTGACCTCCCCCTTGTGTATGAGCCACAGGAAGTTCATCAGGTGGGTCCGGTACGTCCGGAAGGCCGCGTTCACCGCCATGTAGCACTTGCGCCTGCGGTCCAGCTCAGCGGCTTGCTCCTGGCGAATCCATTGGGCCTCTTCGACCTGCTGTTGGCGCTCGAACTGGTCTCTCTGAACGCGCCCCATCAGGCGTTGTGACAGCACGGGAGCGCTGAGTGTGCCGGCCACACCGACTATTGCCGCGGTCAGTCCGATTAAGGCGTCTCCCATGGAGCCTCCAGAGTGGTCGTGCCTTTCAGGTCAGCAGCATCCTGTCCCCTCGGGGACCAGTGGTGTGGGCGTCTCGCCGCATTCACCACGGCCCTGCGCCATCGCATGCCGCCTCGGCCGCTTGTGGACCGCTGCTCGGCCTGCCGGCCACGACGGTGACCGACGGCGACGGTGACCGACGGCGACAGTGATCGACCGAAGAGGCATGACCGGATCGGTCTGTGGTACAGGTCACGGGCCCCTGAGGTACTCGTTTCCGCCAGAGCGCGGCCGTACGGCAAGATGGGGTGTATCTGCCCTCCCACGGTCGCCGCGCATGATGGCCCCGGGGCGGTGCCGCACAGACCCTGATCGATCCAATCTGCCGGACGGTTTCTCTTGGCTGAGTACATCTACACGATGCGCAAGGCGCGCAAGGCGCACGGCGACAAGGTCATCCTCGATGACGTGACGCTGAGCTTCCTGCCGGGCGCAAAGATCGGTGTCGTGGGTCCCAACGGCGCCGGTAAGTCCACGGTGCTGAAGATCATGGCCGGTCTTGAGCAGCCGTCGAACGGTGACGCGTTCCTCTCCCCGGGCTACACGGTCGGCATGCTCCTGCAGGAGCCGCCGCTGGACGAGTCGAAGACCGTGCTGCAGAACGTGCAGGACGGCGCCGCCGAGATCATGGGCAAGCTCCACCGCTTCAACGAGGTCGCCGAGCTGATGGCGACCGACTACTCCGACGAGCTCATGGAGGAGATGGGCAAGCTCCAGGAGGACCTCGACCACGCCAACGCGTGGGACCTGGACACCCAGCTCGAGCAGGCCATGGACGCGCTGGGCTGCCCGCCCGGTGACTGGCCGGTCACCAACCTCTCCGGTGGTGAGCGCCGCCGCGTCGCGCTGTGCAAGCTGCTGCTGGAGGCCCCCGACCTGCTGCTCCTCGACGAGCCCACCAACCACCTGGACGCCGAGTCCGTGCAGTGGCTGGAGCAGCACCTCGCGAAGTACCACGGCACCGTCGTCGCCGTCACCCACGACCGGTACTTCCTCGACCACGTCGCCCAGTGGATCTGTGAGGTCGACCGCGGCCGCCTGCACGGCTACGAGGGCAACTACTCCAAGTACCTGGAGACCAAGGAGACCCGTCTCAAGGTCGAGGGCCAGAAGGACGCCAAGCGCGCCAAGCGCCTGAAGGAAGAGCTGGAGTGGGTCCGCTCCAACGCCAAGGGGCGGCAGGCCAAGTCCAAGTCGCGCCTTGCGCGTTACGAGGAGATGGCCGCCGAGGCCGACAAGATGCGGAAGCTGGACTTCGAGGAGATCCAGATCCCGCCGGGTCCGCGTCTGGGCAACGTCGTCGTCGAGGTCGACAAGCTCAACAAGGCCTTCGGCGAGAAGGTCCTCATCGACGACCTGAGCTTCACGCTGCCCCGCAACGGCATCGTCGGCATCATCGGCCCGAACGGCGCCGGCAAGACCACGCTGTTCAAGATGCTCCAGGGCCTGGAGACCCCGGACTCCGGCGACATCAAGGTCGGCGAGACCGTCAAGATCTCCTACGTCGACCAGAGCCGCGAGAACATCGACCCCAAGAAGACCCTGTGGGCCGTGGTCTCCGACGAGCTGGACTACATCAACGTCGGCCAGGTCGAGATGCCCTCGCGGGCGTATGTCTCCGCGTTCGGCTTCAAGGGCCCGGACCAGCAGAAGCCGGCCGGGGTGCTCTCCGGCGGTGAGCGCAACCGCCTCAACCTGGCGCTCACCCTCAAGCAGGGCGGCAACCTGCTGCTCCTCGACGAGCCCACCAACGACCTCGACGTCGAGACCCTGTCGTCGCTGGAGAACGCGCTCCTGGAGTTCCCGGGCTGCGCCGTGGTCGTCTCCCACGACCGCTGGTTCCTCGACCGCGTCGCCACGCACATCCTGGCGTACGAGGGCGAGTCCAAGTGGTTCTGGTTCGAGGGCAACTTCGAGTCCTACGAGAAGAACAAGATCGAGCGCCTCGGTGCGGACGCGGCCCGCCCGCACCGCGCCACGTACAAGAAGCTCACCCGGGGCTGACGGCGTGCGACACCTCTACTCCTGCCCCTTGCGCTGGTCGGACATGGACGCGTTCGGCCATGTCAACAACGCGGTGTTCGTCCGCTACCTCGAAGAGGCGCGGATCGACTTCATGCACCGGCTGGCGCCGGGGGGCGGCAGCCCGTCGTTCACGGGCGGCTCGGTCGTCGCCCGGCACGAGATCGACTATGTGCGGCCGCTGGTCCACCGGCACGCCCCGGTGACCGTCGAGTTGTGGGTGAAGAAGATCAGCGCCGCGTCGATGACGGTCGGCTACGAGGTCAAGGACGAGGACACCCTCTATCTGCGGGCCTCGACCGTCGTCGTGCCGTACAGCTTCACCGACGAGCGTCCGCGCCGGCTGACCGCTGAGGAGAAGGCGATCCTCAAGGAGTATCTGGACGACGCCGCACATCAGGAGGGGTCCGCCGCGGTATGACGGCGCTGCACCTGGCCGACGCGGGGGAGGCGGCCGATCTCGCCGCCTTCCTCGCCCGCCTGATCCACTACGACCGCGCCGCCGCGGTACGGCTCCAGGCCGGCGGCGGGGTGCTCGCCGTCTTCGGCCGCCCGCCGTCCTTCGAGGTGCTGGCGGTCCGTACCGCCCGGCTCGCCGACGACACCACGCTGGACCGGACGGTCTCCGCCGGGGAACTCCTCGAAGGCGTGGAGACGCCGGCGGACGGGCTGACCGTGCCCGCCGCCGTCACCGGTCCGCCGTGGACCGGGCTGCTGCCGCCGCGCGGCGGCTGGCAGCGGGTGCCGGGGCTGCCCGCGCCCGAGGCGCTGCTGCGTGCGGTGGCCGCCGCGGTCGCCGAATTCCGTGCCCGGGACGAGGCGTTGCCGCCGCAGCACCGCACCCGTACCGAACGGGACCGTATCGGCCGGGAGATCTGGTCGCGCACCCTCGGGGACACCCACCTTCCGCTGCGCGCCGCCCATGCCGCGCAGTCACTGGGCTTTCTGCGGCCGGTGCGGGCCGGCGCGCTCGCGGGGGGCGGCGTCGGGCCCGCGCGGCCCGAGCAGCGTTCGCTGAGCCTGCTGTCCGCGGGCGGCTGGCTGCGGCTGAGCACCCCGTACGGGTCGGTCGCCGTACGGACCGGCGGCCCGGCGGGGCCGACCGGGTTGTCCGGCCTCACGGTGACACCGGTCTGAGGGGAGTGGGGCGGTCGGTGCGGGGCGTGGCTCAGGAGGCCGGTTCTGGCGCCGCCGCTGCCAGGGAGGCCGCCGGTCGGGAGCCCCCGCGCAGGTGTGAGGCGGGCGGCTCCGGAGCGGGCCGTTCGTCCGGGGGCCGACTGCCGCGGGCCAGTAGCGGGCTGTGGCATTCGTACCCGCTCTGCCCCTAGGGACAACTGCCGCCAGCACGGCCCCTGGTGAGGCCAGGTCGGCCGCCTCCTTCACCGCAGGGCCACACCGGATACGCCGCAGGACGGCCGATCAACGGTGTTCGGCACGGCCCCAGGAAGACACATCAGCCGTCTCCGGCCCGGCCCTCCTCTTCCGTGCCCGTGCCCGCCCCCGCGCCCCCGTCCGAGCCTTCACCGCGCCCCCGACTGCCCTCCTCCGCCGTGTCGTCCGGCCACACCCCGATGTGGTCGGGTTCCAGTTCCAGGAGGACGCGGTGTGCCATGCCCAGGCCGGCGGTGTAGTCGGCCGGTAGCTGGAGGCGGCCCGCCCGGTCGAGCATGGCGTATTCGCGGGCCACCAGGGACTCCTGGCCGGTCGTCGCGTCCCGTTCGGTGCGGCGCAGGACCTCGGAGGACGTACGGCCGTCGCGGATCGCGACGGTGCGCCGGACCTCGCCCGCCACCTTCTGGTCATGGGTGACGATCACGATCGTGGTGCCCAGTTCCTCGTTGGCGGTGCGGAACGCCGTGAAGACCTGCTCGGCGGTGTGCGAGTCCAGTTCGCCGGTCGGCTCGTCGGCCAGCAGGACGGACGGGGTGTTGGCCAGGGCGACCGCGATGGCGGTGCGCTGCTGTTCGCCGCCGGAGAGCTGAGGGGGGCGGCGGTCCCGGCAGTGGTCGAGGGAGAGCATCGACAGCAGTTCGCCGGCCGCCTTCGTACGGGCCGCCCGCCGCCGACCGCCCCGCAACTGCATCGGCAGCATCACGTTCTGAAGTGCCGTCAGGTACGGCAGGAGGTTGCGGGAGGTCTGCTGCCAGACGAAGCCGACGACGTCGCGGCGGTAGCCGAGGCGGGCCCTGGCGTCCATCGTCAGCAGGTCGCGGCCGGCGACCGTGGCGGCACCCGCGGTCGGCACGTCCAGGCCCGCCAGGATGTTCATCAGGGTCGACTTGCCGCTGCCGGACGCCCCGACCAGCGCCATCAACTCGCCCTCCGCGACCAGCAGATCGAGCCCCTGGAGCGCCTGTACCTCCACCCCGTCGGCGGTGAAGACCCGCACCAGCCGGTCGCAGGCGATCAGCGCGTCGTGCCCGTAGGCGGGGCGTCCGCGCCGGGAGGCCGCGCGCCGCTCCAGCTCGGCCAGGCTGGTGGGCTCGGCGGGCCGGGCCGCCTCCGCCCCGGGGGAGGCGGCGTCCGGCGGTGTGGCGTCGGGGCGTGTGGTCATCGGGGGTCCCCCACTCTCAACTCGGTGCTCACGCCCCGCCGTCCGCTCAGCCAGGCCTGGGCCAGGGCGACCGCCAGGGCGAGGGCGAGCACGGCCGCCGACGGCAGCAGCAGGGACGCGGGATCGGTGTGCAGTCGTACGGTGTCCGCGGCACCGCCCGGGGTGCCGGGCAGGGCGAGCGCGGTGAGGTCGGTACCGGGGCCCAGCAGCCGGACCGTGGCGGCGCCGGTCAGCGCCCCGCCGAGGGCCGCGAGCAGGGCCTGCGGCAGCGCCTCCAGGATCAGCAGCCGCCGCCCCTGGGCCCGGGGCAGCCCCATCGTGCGCAGTCCGGCCAGGAGTTGGCCGCGCTGCGGGGCGGCCTGGAGGAGCGACAGCAGCAGGGCGAGCAGGGCGAAGCCGGCGCCGGCCGCGACCGCGGCGGTGTAGAGGCGTACCGCGCCCTGCTGGAGGGGCGAGTCGGCGAACTCGGTGCGGACGGCGGAGCGCAGCGCCAGCCGGACGGGCCGGTCCGCCGGGCTGTGGGCGCGGACGGCGGCACGCAGCGCCCGGGTGTCCAGGGAGCGGCCGGACAGCAGGAGGACGGAGGGCCCGGTGGCGGGGTCGCGGTAGGTGTCCGGATGGCGGCGGGCGACGCTCCTGGCGTCGACGACGACGAAGTCGCCGCCGGGCTGCGCGGGAGTGTCGGCGCGGACCGTCTTCGGGCGGATGACGAGCTGGCCGAGCTCCGGCTGGAGGGCCATCGGCGCGTCCCCGAAGCGGGTGCGGAAACGGGGGGAGACCAGCGCGGGCAGCGGCTGGTCGCCGCCGGGGTCGGCCAGCTCCCGCGCGTCGAAGGCACCCAGGCCGGTGGTCCGCGAGAGCCGGGCGTACGCCTCGGCGTCGGCGATGACCACGTAGAGCGGGGACCCGTTGTCGTCGGCGGCCTGCACATCGATGCGCAGCGGCACCGCGTCCACGACGCCCGGCACCCGGCCGGCCGCCCGCCGCAGCTCCTCGGGCAGCGGTGCGCCGGCCGAGAGCCGGGCCTCCGCGCCGACCGCGGTCAGCGCCGCGTGGTCCCGTGCCGTGGCGACCCCGGCCAGCACCGAGCCGCCGAAGGACGCCGTGGTCAGCGCCACCACCAGGGCCAGCAGCGGCAGTCCGGCGGTGGCCGGGGCGCGGCCCGCGCGGGCCAGCGACAGAAAGCCGGTCAGCCCGGCGGTACGGGCGGCGGGGCGGGCCGCCAGCCGCAGCGGCAGCGGAGAGAGGCGCAGCAGCACCAGCGCGGCGATCACCCCGGCCAGCACCGGGGCCACGCTGACCAGGGTGTCCACCCCGCCGGCCGCCGTACTGCGGCCACGCAGCGCGAGCACCGCGCCCACCGCCAGGACCAGCACGGTGAGTTCGGCGACCGTACGGCGCCGGGAGGGGCGGGCGCCCACCGCGTCGGCGCGCTCCACGGGGCGCGGGCGGCGGTGCGCGACGGCCGCCCGCAGCGGCAGCGCGACCGTTGCCAGCAGCCCGGTGCCGGCCGCCGCCAGCAGCGAGGGCAGCACCCGCTCCCCGGGCACCAGCAGCAGCGCCAGAACGCCGCCGGCCGCCGCAGCGGGCAGCGCCACCGCCCCGGTCTCCGCCGCCAGCCGCCCGGCCAGCCCGGCCAGGGACGCACCACGGGCCCGCAGCAGGGCCAGTTCGGCGTGCCGCCGCGCCGCGGTCAGCCCGGCGGTCATCAGCAGCACCACCGCCGCGACGGTGCCGACGCCGTACGCGGCCACCGCGACGACCGGCGCGACCGCGGCCCGGGTCCGCGCGAAGGCGTCCAGCAGACCGTCCACCGCGCTGTCGGCCAGCGCACCGCCGCCCGCCACCTCACGCAACCGGGCCAGCGCCGCGCCGTGTTCGAGGGAGACCAGCCGGTCCCGCAGCCGCGCGGCGTCACCGGCGGTCAGCGCGCGGGTGTCGACCGGGTAGCGCCAGAACTTCTCCGGCTCGCCCTCGGTGCGCAGCAGCGCCGGGCCGTCCTCGGGGGCCAGCAGCAGACCGGCCCGCCACAGCCGCTGCGGCGGGATGTCCGGCGTCGTGTCCTGATGGGCGGCCGCCATCAGCGGGTCGGCGGCCCAGTACGCGCTGTCCGGGGCGCGCGGCGTGAGCAGCCCGGAGATCCGCACCGTCAGCCCGTCCAGGTGCAGGGTGCTGCCGACGCGCAGGGTCAGGGTCCGTGCGGTGGCGACGGTGACCGCGGCCTCCAGGGTGCGCTTCCCGGGGGACGCGGCGTGCGGCAGCCGGCCCTCGGTGAGCTTGGCATGCGTGCCCAGCCCGGCGGCCGCGTACAGCGAGAGGCCGGGGGCGAGGCCGTCGGGCCGGGGCAGCCAGGAGTCCTGTGCGGGCAGCGGCTTGGTGGTGCGCACGCCGTACAGCGAGGCGCCCGGGGCGATCCGCAGCGGGTCGCGGAACAGGTCCCGGATCGCCCGGTCCTGGCGGGTGAGTTCGCCCGCCGCGCAGGCGGCGGGGTCACCGGGCAGGTCCGTACGCGAGACGGTGACCTCCACCGTCCGCTGTCCGGCCGCCACCGAGCCCAGCGCATGGCGCACCCCGCGGGTCTCGTACGCCGTCACCCCGCGCGGGAACGCCGCCGCGATAAACGCCGTGACCAGCACCAGCGCGCCCAGGGCCAGTTGCGCCGCGCGCGCCGGACGCGGCCGGTTCCACCAGGTCGCCGCCCTCACCGGCGCTCACCCCGCAGTCCGGGGCCCGGGGCCTCTGCGGCGGGCCGTGGTTCCGTGCGGAGCCCTGCCACCGGCCCGCTGTCCTGTCCGGTCACCTCACAGCCCCCCTTGGCCGCGCAGGGCCCGCACCGGGTCGCCGCGGCGCAGTCCGAGGGCCGCGACCACCAGCAGCGGCACCGCGGCGACCGCCGCCAGCAGCGCGGCCACCGGGCCCGGCGGCAGCTCCACCAGCACCGGCGGCACCGGACGGCCCGCCTCCCCGGTCAGCACGATCAGCGGGACCACCGCCCGGGTCAGCACCGTTCCCAGCGCCGTACCGACGCCCAGCGCCAGCACGATCAGTACGCCCTGTTCGGCGACGACCATCCGGGCCAGCTGCGGGCGCGGCGCCCCCAGGGCCCGCAACACGGCGAACTCCCGGGCCCGTTCGCGGACCGACCCGGCGGCACCGACCGCGAAGCCGACCGCCGCCAGCGCCACCGCGACCGCGGCCGCCGCGGTCAGCGCGGTCTGCGGGCCGATCCCCAGCGGATCGTCGTGCAGCTGCCCGGCGATCTCGTCGCGGACCAGCACCTGGCCCGGGTCGGTGTCGGGGCGGGCCCGCAGCGCCTCGACGGCCGTGCCCGCCGCGCCCGGCCGGGGGCGCAGCCACCACTCGGTGGCGGACAGCGGCGGCGCGCCGCGGTCGGACAGCGCCTCGTTGACGGCGCCGAGGTCGACCAGCAGCCCGCCGGTGGCCGGCGCGTCCGCCGGGCCGGGCAGCGCCCGCACCGCCCGGACGATCCGGGCCTTCAGCGGCCGCCCGTTGACCGGCACCTCGATCAGGGAGCCGGTCCGCGAGCCGCTGTCGCGCAGGTACGCCTCGGTGGCGACGGCGGCGAGCGGCGGGCGGGCGGCGTGCGCGGCGGTGATCCGCAACGTCGTCGCCGCGGCACCCCAGTCGTCCACCCGGGCGCCGGTGTCGAACGTCTGGGACAGCAGCCCTCCGGCGGGGACCCCGGCCCGGCCCGCGCGGGGGCCGGACGGTTCGCCCGCCGAGCTGCTCTCGTCGGTGATCCGCGCCCGCCAGCCGGGACCGCCGGGTGCGGCGAGGGGCCGGGCCGGGCCGTGGCCGGTGGCGGCCGTCACGGCGGTGACGGTGAGCCGCTGACGGTGCGCGACATGCGGCTGGTCCAGGGCGGCGACCAGTCCGGTCATCCGCAGCGGACCGGCCGGGCGGCCCGCCGGGGCACCGGCCGCGGCGCCGAGGTCCGCGCTCAGGGTGTGCGGTGCGCCGTCGGCCGGGAGCGGGCCGAGCGGCAGGGTGTACGGGATGCCGTGGCGGTCGGTGACGAGGACGGAGAGGGCGGCCGGCACCGGCCCGGTGTCGGGCCCGGCGGCCTCCTGGCCGGGAGGCGGCGGCAGCGCCCGCAGGGAGCGCAGCGTGGCGGTCAGCCGTAACCGGTCGCAGCCCGGCGGCAGTTGCAGCCCCGCCGGGGCGCCGCCCGCCGGCGCCACCGCGCGCAGCACGCCGTCCGCCGCCCGCCCCCGCGGACCGTCCGCGCCGCCGCCCAGCAGGTCGCCGCGCAGCAGCAGCGCCCCCGCCGAGCGCCGGGTGTCCAGCGCGAGCAGCGAGGACGACCCGCCGCCCGACAGGTCCAGACCGGCCACCCCTACGGGCAGCGCCGCGGCCACCCCCGGCGTCGTCCCGTAGGCACCGCCCTGGCCCAACGGCGGTGTCCGCCCGGCCAGTACGCGCACCGCCGCACCCGCGCGGAAGTCGGCCTGGTCGTCCTGCGAACGGTCCCAGGACGCGCCCTGGCCGATCGCCAGCATGCCCAGGGCGGTGGCCAGCACCAGCAGCAGCACCGGACCGGCGCCCCGCAGGGGACGGCGGCTGATCTGCCAGCCGGCCAGCGCCGCCGCCAGGCCCCGGCCGCCGGCCGCGCCCCGCTCGGCGATCCGGGCGGCGAGCGGCAGCAGCCGCAGCGTCAGCACCGTACCGGCGAGCAGCGCCAGCGCCGGGGCGGCCACCAGCACCGGATCGATGCCCAACTGTCCGGCGCCGTCCGTGGTCAGCACCCCGCTGCCACTGCCGCCGCCCGCCGTCTGCCGCTGGAGCTGCCAGTAGGCGACACCGGCGACCACCAGCAGCCCGAGGTCGGCCCCGGTCCTGCCCCAGGTCCGCAGCCCGGCTCGGGCGGCGGAGGCTCCCGTGCCGCCGGGCTGCGCCCGCGCCCGCCGTCGCCGCGGACCCTCCGGACCGGTCCGCAGCAGCGCGGGCGCGGCCACCGCGAGGGCGCAGCCCAGCGCCACACCGAGGCCGGTCAGCACGGTCGGCGCGGTCAGCCGGGTGTCCAGCGGCAGCCCGATGCGGCCCAACGCGCCCCGGCCGGACAGCAGCTGCAGCAGCGGCCCGGCCAGCAGCGGGGCGCCCACCGCCGCCGGGGCGGCCAGCAGCAGCGACTCGGCCAGGGCCAGTCCCGCGATCCGCCGCCGGGACCCGCCGCGGGCCCGCAGCAGCGCGGTCTCGCCGGTCCGCTCGGTGCTCAGCATCCGGGCCACCAGCAGCAGGGCGTAGCCCGCCAGCAGGATCAGCTGTAACGCGACGATCAGGATCGTCGAGCGGTTCACCAGCAGCGCCCGCTGCAACTGCCCCAGCGTGGCGGGCAGATCGGTGGTGGCGGTGGCCCGGCCCGCGAATGCCGGATCGGCCATCAGCGCCTTGGGCGCCCGCGCGGCCGCGGCGGTCAGGGCGGGCAGCCGGTCCGCGGTCAGCGGGCGGAAGTCGGCGGTGGCGAGCCAGCCCACCGAGTCCTGGACCGGCGACCCGTCGCGGAACGCCGCAGGGTCGGTGAGCAGCGGCCCGTAGGTGGTGAAGCCGGAGGTGCGCACCCCGCGCCCGCCGAGGTCGTCGAGCTTCCAGTACGGGTCGGCGCGGTCCCGGGGCCGGTAGACGCCGGTGACCTCGACCGTCAGACGGGCCGGTCCGGACAGCCGGTTGTGGAGGGTGATGCGCCGGCCGGGCTTCACTCCCAGCCGGGCCGCCGCGGCCTCCGGCAGCGCGACGGGCAGCCGGCCGTGCGCGGCGGGGGCGGGCCAGCGGCCGGCGGTGAGGGTCAGACGGGAGCGGTCCATGGCCGCGAGGTGGGTGAGATCCGGCTCACCCCGGCGCGCGTCCGGTGACCGCAGGGTGCCGGGCAGCGCGTACGGCCCGGAACGGACCAGGGTGTGCACCGTGAACGGCAGCCCGTCGAAGGCCCGCCGGGCGCCCCGGGTGACCGCCCGGTCCGCCGGTTCCCTTGCCCCGGCCGGGAGTTGGGCCTTCACCTGCAGTGCGGCGGCCGCCGCGGCGCGGGTCCGCAGCGCCTGCCGCAGCCCGGCGTCCCCGATCGCGCCGGAGAAGGCCGCGAGCGTCGTCAGCACGGTCGTGGTGAGCAGCACCGAGAGCAGGGCCGCGGTCAGCAGCAGTCGGTGCGCCCGCACCCGCAGGAACACAAAGCCGGACACGGACCCCCCTTACCGCGCTCAGCACCACACAGATGAACGAATGGTGTCAGACGAGCGGCGCGGGCGGAGGGGGCTGTGGACAACCCTGGCCGGATCGTGACGGCGAAGGCGCGGAGCCGGGGCGGTGTGAGGTGCTTCTCAGTCCGCGGCGTTGATCATCGAGGCGGCCGCGTAGGTGAGGTAGTTCCAGAGCTGCGTCTCGTGCTTCTCGGACAGGCCGAGCGAGTCCACCGCGTCCCGCATGTGCCGCAGCCAGGCGTCGTGGGCGGCCCGGTCGACGGTGAACGGGGCGTGCCGCATCCGCAGCCGGGGGTGGCCGCGGCCGTCGCTGTATGTGCGGGGACCGCCCCAGTACTGCATGAGGAAGAGCGCCAGCCGCTCCTCGGCCGGGCCCAGGTCCTCCTCCGGGTACATCGGCCGCAGCAGCGGGTCCTCGGCGACTCCCTGGTAGAAGCGGTGCACCAGGCGCCGGAAGGTCTCCTCGCCTCCGACCTGTTCGTAGAAGGTCTGCTCCTCGAGCGTGCCGCGTGGAATCTTGTTCACCCGTCCATGGTGGCAGACGCCCCGGCGGAGGTCTCCGGTCGTAGGACGCGGCCGGTGCCGGGGCCGGAAACGCCGCCGGGGCGTGACCGGTTGGTCACGCCCCGGGGTCGCCCGCGTCCGGCGGCGGCTCAGCCGCGGCGGATGCTCAGTGTCGTCCAGGCGCCGACGTGCACCCGGTCGCCCTCATGGAGCGGCACCGGCACATAGGGCTGGATCGGGTCCTCGGCGAGATTGATCGTGGTGCCGTTGGTGGAGTTCTGGTCCACCACGGCCCAGCTGCCGTCCTGCTGCTGCACCAGCAGCGCGTGCTGGTGCGAGACGCCCGGGTCCTCCGGCGTGCTGCCCAGGTCGATGTCCGGGGACTCGCCGGTGCTGTTGCGGCGGCGGCCGACCGCGATCTGGCCGTTGGCGAGTGGGAGCACCTGCTCGGGGGAGTAGGCGGGCAGGTTGAGCCCCGCCGCCTCCGGGCCGGAGCGGCCCATCATCGCCATGAAGTACTCACGGTCCGGTGCGACCGCGACCACCCAGCCGGTGCCGACGACCGGCGCCGGACCCTGCGGCGGTGCCGCCGGACCCTGGCCGGTGCCGCCGTTCCACTGCTGGTCCGGTCCGGGCTGCTGCGGCGGCATCTGCTGCTGCTCGTACGGGCCGGGCTGCTGCTGGTGCGGCTCGAACGGCTGCTGCTGCTCGAACGGTGCCTGCTGCTGCTCGTACGGACCCGGCTGCTGCTGCGGCGGGAACGGGGCGGGCGGCTGCTGCTGCTCGAACGGGGCCTGCGGGCCCGGGCCGGGCGGCGCGGGCGCCATCGGCGGGGGAGCGGCCTGGGCGCTCGGCGGGTTCAGCGTCCAGTCGTCGCCGGCCTGCTGCTGCGGCGGCGGACCACCCTGCTGACCGGGGCCGGGCATGCCGGGGGGCGGGCCGGGCGGGAAACCACCTGGTCCGGGCTGGTCCGGAAAACCGCCCGGTCCGGGCTGGTCCGGGAAGCCACCCGGGCCCTGCTGGTCGGGGAAGCCGCCGGGGCCGCCGGGCATGCCCTGCTGCTGCGGGGGCTGCTGCTGCGGAGGTGGGAAGCCGTAACCGCCCTGGCCGCCCTGGGGGCCGGGACCGCCGGGACCGGGCGCGCCGGGCCCGCCCTGCGGGCCGGGGTGGGGCGGCGGGAAGCCGTAACCGCCTTGGCCGCCCTGGGTGCCGGGGCCGGGTGCGCCGGGGCCGGGCTGCTGGGGCGGGAAGCCGTAACCGCCCTGGGAGTCACCGGGGCCGGGTGCGCCGGGCGGCGGGGCGTAGGACGTCGGGGAGTTGGTGAGGAAGTTGTAGCGGCAGCCCTCACAGAACGGCGCCATCGCCTCACGCGGCGTACCGCACTGCGGGCAGGTCTCCGGCTGTCCGGACGGGCCGGGGCCGGGACCGGGGGCACCGGGTCCGCCCTGCGGCGGCGGGAAGCCGTAACCGCCCTGGCCGCCCTGGGTACCGGGTGCGCCGGGTCCGGGCTGCTGGGGCTGCGGCGGAGGGAAGCCGTAACCACCCTGGGAGTCACCGGGTCCGGGGCCGCCGAAGTCGGGGCCGGGGCCACCGGGCGGCGGGCCCGGCTGGCCCTGCGGCGGGCCGGGCTGCATCGGGGGCGGACCGGGCTGTCCCGGAGGCGGGCCGGGCTGGCCGGGCGGCGGGGTGTTCAGGAATCCTGCAGGCAGGGAGGGCGGCGGGGGGACAGCCCCCGCCATCCGCTGGCCGCACACCTCGCACCAGTCTTCGGCCACCGACTGGTGGCCGCTCGGGCAGGTCGGCATGTCGGTTCTTCCCCCTCCGTACCGAATTTCCGGTAGTGCCGCTCGGTACTGTTCGTGGCTATTTCTTCACGCGAACGGTCTTCGTCGAGCGCGTTTCGAGAGTCATCTCGTCCGCGTCGGCGACCTTCGCCTTGAGTCGCACAGTACCGGTCGCCGTATCGACGACGTCCACCACCTTCGCAAGGAGTTTCGCAGTCTCCTCGTTCCCCGAGGCGGCGGCCAGCTGTACCGCGCGGCCCAGCTTCGCGGTGGCTCCACCGGTATCGCCCGACTTGCGCGCATCGAGGCCCTGTTGAATGGCTTGCGCCAGTTCCGCCTGGCCTGTGTAGTGCGCTACCTGCGGATGGATCGGTGTGGAAGCGGCCACATCGTCCGTCCACAGGGCCCGTACGAGGGCCTGCGACAGGGGGCGCTGCGGGTCCGGCGCGGGGCCGCCGTCCGGTGCGGAAACGATCAACGAGATCCGGCCGGCCAGCATTTCCCGGCCGATTCCGGCGGCCGGCACCCGGAGGCAGAGGTGGTAGTCGCGGGACTCGTCGCCCCAGGAGCCGGTCGGATAGTCCGCCGACCGCGGGCCGGACTCCCGGCGCCGGCCGGTCAAGTCCTCCACGGTGGGCGCCACTTGCCTGACGAAGACGGTCTCGGCGCCCAGCGGCGTCCACAGCCGCAGGCCGACGCCGCCGACCGCCTTGCCCATCGCCGCCGCCATCATCCGCGTGAAGTCGGCGGTCAGACCGGCCGGATCGGCCACGATGTCGGCGGTGCCCAGCAGCGCCGAGGCGATCCCGGTGACCTCCTTGACCTCCCAGTCCGTGCCGACCCCGCGGGCGTCACAGGTGAACGACCCGGCGCAGGCGTCCAGAGCGGCCCGCAGCTCCCCCGGCGACTCGTGCTCGTTGCGGCCGTCGGTGAGCAGGAGGGTGTGCCGGACGCCGGTCCCGGCGGAGGACAGCAGCCGGCCGGCCAGCCGCAGCCAGCTTCCGATCGCCGTCCCGCCGCCCGCGGTCAGCGTGCGCAGTGCCTCCTTCGCCTGCGCGCGGGTGGCGGCCCCGGCCACCGCCAGCCGGCCGTCGCCGGGGTAGACCTCGACGGCCCGGTGGGTACCGGCCACCACGGCGAAGCCGACCCCGTCGCGTACGGCGTCGAGGGCGGCGGCGGTCGCCTCCCGGGCGCCGCGCAGCTTCGCCGGCGGATGGTCCATCGACCCGGAGCAGTCCACCACGATCACCACGCCGCCGTCCGGACCACCGGCCCGCGTGCCCGGCACCGGCCGGCCCCCGGTCGTGCCGCCGCCGGTCGCGGTGACCGTGACGATGGCGTGCACCTCCCGCCCGCCCTCGGGGAGATAGGGGTTCTGGTACACCTCGGCGGAGAAACGCGGCACCCGGGACTTGGCGAAGTTGGCCATCCGTTCCGCTCCTTGAGACGCCGTAACCGGTCGGTCGGTACACGTGGTGCGTCGTACATGGCGCAGGGCGCGCGGCGCGGCGTACGGGGCGGGGGCGCGCCGTGTCGCGCACCCCCGCCCGTCCGCCTCGGCGGTGCGCCGGTCAGGCCGGGGCCGCCTGCCCCGACGGCGCGGGGAACGGCACCAGCGCCACGGTGACGTTGTCGTGCCCGCCGCCGTCGAGCGCGTGGGTGACCAGCGTGCGGGCGCCGTTCAGTGGCCGGTCGGGGGCGTCGTACGGCAGCGCGGCGGCCATCTGCTCGGCGGACTCGGCGTAGTTCCACAGCCCGTCGGTGCACACCACCACGACACCCGGCCCGTCCGGCTTGAACGTCGCCGTGTGCGGCTCGACCTCGTAGGCGTCCGCGCCGAGCCAGCCCGTGATGGCGTGCGCCCGCTCGTCGGCGTTCGCCTCGGCCTCGGACATCAGGTTGTTGGCGACCATCTGGGCGGCCCAGGAGTCGTCCTCGGTGAGCCGGGCGGGCGGCGCCGTACGGTCGTTGGGAATCCAGTAGGCGCGGCTGTCGCCGACCCAGCCGACGGTCAGCAGGCCGCCGCCGACCACCGCACCGACGAAGGTGCAGGCCGGGGCGTTCTGCTGACGGTGCTCGTCATGGGCCAGGGCCGGGTCGGCGGCGAGTGCGTCGACCGCCGAGGAGGCCGCCAGGATGGCGTCGTGCATGGCCTGTGCGGGGTGCGTACCGCGCGGCAGGGACGTCCGCAGCGCCTCCCCGGCGGCCTCGGACGCCGCCGAGGACGCCTCGTCGGGACGGGTCGCAGAGGAGACACCGTCGCAGACCACGGCCACCACGGCGGGGGTGCCGTCGGGCAGGGCGGCGGCGCGGAGCGCGAAGAAGTCCTCGTTGCGGTGGTGCCGGTGGCCCCGGTCGCTGACCGCCGCGATGCCCCCCAGCTCGCCCTCCATGTGGTCGCGGGGGCGGGGCCGGGCGTGACCGCAGTGCGCGCAGTAGCCGTCGGCGTCCACCGTCCCGGACCGGCAGGCGGTGCAGACCGGGGTGCCGCCGGCGGACGGGTCGGCGGACGGGGCGGCGGCAACGGCCGTACCGGACGGGCCGTCCGCTGCGGCGGGCGCGGTCTCCGCTGCGGGCTGCGCGGCGGGCGCCCCGGACGCGGCTCCGGCGGCCGCGTCGGCGACCGCCTCGTATCCGGCGACGCGCGGGTCGGCGGGCCGCGGGGTGTCGGTCAGCGGCGGGTGGCCCGGTACCGGCGGCGCCCCGGCGTCCCCGTACGGGAGACGGGCCTGCGGGTCCGGGGGCGGCGGCCCGGCCGGCACCGCGCGGCCGGCCGGTGCGGGGGCCGCCGGCGGCGCGGCGGGCATCGGAGGCGGGGGCGGCGGGGGCGGTACGGCGGCGGCCCCGGGCGCGGGCGGCGCGCCGCACGCCGACGGTGCGGCCGGCGCCAGGAGTTCGGCGCCGCACCGCCCGCAGAATTTGTCCCCCGCGTCGAGCGGTTCGTCACAGCCCGGACACCGGGACGGCCCAGTCACACCCATGTCACACCCACGTCCTGGGGCGGAAGCGGTTGGCCCGTTCCACCAGTTCGATCCTTTTCTCGCCACGCTGTGCCAGCCGCGCCAGCAGACGGTACGACAGCTCCAGGCCGAAGCGCAGGCCGCGCTCCTCCAGCGGGCTGCCGAGCAGCGTCGGCTGCCCGTGCGCGTCCGCCGTGCCGTCCGGCCCGGCACCGTGGCTACCGGAGAGTACCCAGTCCAGGGCGCTGCCCAGTACCTCGGTGGTGAGCTGTTCCCGGCGCTCGGTGTCCAGACCGAAGTCCGCGAGCGCCTCGACCTGTTCGGCGGCCGCCCGCAGGTCCGGCAGCAGCGGGTCGCGGGGCGGCCGCTCCCGCAGCCGGGCGCGGACCGCGGCGATCCGCGCCGCGATGTAGTGGATGGACGACTGCGGCACGGACTCCAGGGCGGCGACCGCGCCGGACCGGTCGCCGGTCGCCAGCCGCACCCGGGCCAGCCCGAACGCGGCGCCCACATAGCTGCGGTCGGTCGCCCACACCAGGCGGTAGTACTCCAGCGCGTTGTCCCACTGACCCAGCAACTCGGCGCAGACGCCCAGCGCCAGCTTCGGCGCCGGTTCGCCGGGGAAGGCGTCGTAGACCGCGTCGAAGGCCAGTGCGGCGCCCTCCCGGTCGTCGGCCGTCAGCGACACCAGCCCGCGGTGCCACACCACCCGCCAGTCCGTGTTCCGCCCCGCGGCGGACCAGGGCCCGGCGGGCTCCGCCGGGAGCGATTCCAGCACCTCCCGTGCCGCCGCGCCGTCCCCCGCCTCCAGACGGGCGCGCAGCTCCCGCAGCCGCAGCTCCAGGGAATCGGACGGCGCGGCACGCAGGGCGCCCAGCAGCTCGGCGGTCCCGGCGGCTGGCAGCCCGGCCAGCAGCCCGGCGTTCGGGTCGCCCGGGTCGACCCGCGGCACCGGCAGCGCGAGGGCGGCGCCGGCGACGTCCAGGGGGCGCAGCCGCGGACCGCCGGACGCCGGCGCCGCCGTCCGGTCCGGCGCCGCCCCGCGCGCCCCCAGCAGCGAACTGTCGCCGTCCGCCGCGGGCACCAACTCCGTGTCGGTCACCCGGGGTTCCGGCCCGAACAGGGTCGACAGCGCGGGCCGGGGCGTGCCCGTCTGGAGCGCCACCACCTCCCGCAGGACCCCGGTCAGCTGCTCGGCCATCTCCTCCGCGGAGGCGAACCGGCGCTCCCGGTCCGGGTCCGTGGCGCGCACCAGCAGCCGGTAGAAGGACTCGTAGGCGCGGAACACCTCGATGTTGTCCGGGTCGGGCAGCGAGTCCGCGAAGATGTTCGTGTAGCCCTGGAAGTCGAAGGTGAGGACGGCGAGGGTGCGCGCGACGGTGTAGAGGTCGGAGGAGACCGACGGGCCCAGCGCGGCGATCTCCGGCGCCTGGTAGCCGATCGTGCCGTAGATCGGGCTCACCCGGTCGTCCATCCTGCGCACCGCGCCCATGTCGATCAGCTTGAGCTGGTCGTGCTGCTGCATGGCGTTGTCGACCTTGAAGTCGCAGTAGAGGTAGCCGCGGCTGTGGAGATGGCCGAGCGCCTCCAGCGCCTCCAGGCCGTAGGCGCAGGCCTGTTCGACGGGCAGCGGATCGCGCCGGCCCAGTGGGGTGCGCCGGTCGTTGGCGAGGTCCTTGAGCGACCTGCCGCCGACGTACTCCATGACGATGTAGCCGTCGCGGCTGCCCGTCGTCCGGTCGAGGTGCTCCACGAAGTTGTAGATCCGCACGATGTTGGCGTGCTCGATCTCGGCGAGGAAGCGCCGCTCGGACACCGCCACCGCCAGCGCCTCCTCGTCGCCGGTGTCCAGCAGCCCCTTGAGCACCACCCACCGGTCGGCGACCGCATGGTCCGTCGCCAGATAGATCCAGCCCAGCCCGCCGTGCGCCAGACAGCCCACGACCTCGTACTGGTCGTGCACCATGTCACCGGGCCGCAGCTTGGGCACGAAGCTGTACGGATGGCCGCACTTGGCGCAGAACCCTTCCGTACGGCCCGGCTCCTCGCCGCGCGCCCGGCCCACCGGCGCCGCGCAGTCCGCCCGGCTGCAGAACCGCTTGCGCTCCGGGACCTCCGGGTGCGCCAGCACCGCCGTCCGCGGATCGGGTCGCGGCACCTCGGGCACCGACACCAGCCCCGCGCCCAGCCGCCCGCGCGACGGCCCGGAGGCGGCGCCGCTGCCCGAGCCGCGCACCGACACCGCCGAGACCCCGCGGGTCCGGGCCCCGCCGGACCCCGCCCGCGACAGCCGCCCGGACACCGACCGCCGCGACGCCGACGGGCGGGCCGACGGCACACCGCCACCGGACCCTGCTCCGGACGGCGCGCCGCCTCCCGGCTCCGGGGCGGGGGACGGCACCGTCAGCAGCGCCCCGGCCGCCTCCCGCGCGGCCGTGACCTCCGCCGACGCCCGGTCCGTCAGCCCCGTGGGCGGCGAGGACAGCAGCCCGCCCGGCGAGACCACCGGCGCCAGACCGCACACGTCGCAGTACCGCTCACCGCCGCCGACGTCCTCGTAGCCGCCCGCGCAGTCCCGCCGCTGGCAGCGCTCGCCGGCCCGTTCCGTCACGATTCCCCCTGTCCCTCCGGCTGCTGCGGAACCAACGCCTCCGCCGTGGCCTGCTGATAGCGCCACACCGCCTGCTCGGCCGCCCGCAGATCACACGGCGCGCTCCACAGCATCCGGCGCGCCAGGTCGTACCGCTCCGTCAGCAGCGGGTCCTCCGCCATGCCGTGGCGCGCGACCTTCGCCCGGTAGGCGTCCAGCCGCCCGCGCAGCTCGGCGCGCACCGCGAGCGGCGCGGTCACCGCGGTCAACGACTCGCGGGCCCGGTGGAGTTCGTCCTCCGCGCGCTCCTCCAGGCTGTCCAGCAGCGGGGAGAGCCGGTGCCACTGGGACCGCCTGCGGTAGTCGGCCGCCGCCGCCAACTGCTCGTGCAGCGCCGTCGACGGGCCGCTGACCGCCGGGACCTCCGACGCGGCGATCTTCGCCAGCACCTCGCCGCGGGCCTGCCGGGCCTCGGTCAGTGTGCGGTCCGCCCGCGACAGCACGTCCCGCAGCTGCATCAGCCGCCGCTCCGCGTCCTGCCGCACGTCCAGTACGGCCGCCACCTCCCGCCGGATGTCCTCCAGGGCGCGGGCCGCACGGTCGTAGCGCCCGGTGTCCGGCCGCCCCCCGCCCGGCGCCGAACTCCCCGTCGACGACGACACCCAGAACGCCAGCGGGTCGGCGATCACCCGCGCCCGCAGCAGCGACAGCTCCTCCGTGATCCGCTCCAGGTCGTCACCCGCCGGGTGCTCCCCGGGCCGCACCCCCACCGAATGCGCCAGCGAACGTGTCCGCTGCAACTCGGCCGACAGCAGGTCTATCCGGGCCGGCAGCGCCGACCAGACGGTGTCGGCGGCCACGATCACGTCGAGCGACCGCGCGTAGAGCCCGTTGATCCGTTCGACGAGTCCCTCCAGGCTGAACCGCTTGCCCGGTTCACCCGGTACGGCCGGGCCGGGCGGACCGTCCTCCGGGGCGCCGTCCGCCGCTTCCGGCACCGTCACCCCCTCGCCGTGCAGCAGCTCGGTCAGCTCCGCCAGTTCCGCGACGGACGGCCAGCGGCCCCGTTCCCGCAGCTCACGCGCCGACTCCAGGGCGGCCGTGTACGCGTCGAACAGCGTCCACAGGACCGTGATCGAACGCTCCGCCTCGGCCCAGCGTTCCTTGGTGGTGCCGGACAGTTCGGCGCCCTCCAGCAGCCGGCGTCCCGCGTGGTCCTGCAAGGCGAGCAGTGACGTCTCGATCGCCTCGTACTCGGCACCGAGCCGTGCCAGGGCACGATCCGCCTCCTCCCGGTCCAGCACCGGGGCATCGGGCCTCCCCGGAGTGCCGGGGAAGGGTCCAGGGACCCCCATCGATCACCTCTCCAATACGCGTACGCTGCACGGCGATTGCTGCGACCCGGTAGCCGCTGCGGTCCGTTCCTCCCGTTTCCTCCTCCATAGTGACCTCATCCGGCCGCTCCATGGGGCGATCGGCCGCGCACACCGCTCCTTGGAGCGATCAGTCGCGGTACTCCGGCGACGGCGGCCCCGGTATGCCCGGCAGATCCGCCTCCAGCCACTTGCGGTACGCCCGCATCCAGGGGCTGTCCGCGCCCCCGTCGCCCCGGTAGTCGTCCAGGACCTTGTTGACCCGCCGCACCAGATCCGTGTCGTCCCTGTTCATCGCCACGCCGTACGGCTCGTCCGTGAACGGCCGGCCCTTCAGCTCCACCGACGGGTCCTGCGCCGCCTGCGCCGCGGCCAGCGCGTTGTCCGTGACCACCGCGTCCGCCTCGCCCAGCTGGAGCCGCACCAGGCAGTCGAGCTGGTTGGGCACCGTCAGCACCCGCGCACCGTGCCGCCGTGCCGCCAGCTCGCTCTCACCCGTCGAACCCGCCGCCGTGCACACCCGCCTGCCCCGCAGCGAGTCGTCGAACGCCGTGACCTTCGACGCCTTCGGGGCCAGCACCTGCTGCCCCGCCTGGAAGTACGCCGTGGAGAACGCCACCTGTTCCTTGCGCGCGCAGTTGATCGTCATCGTCCGCACCACCATGTCGACCGTGCGCTGCTGCAACGCCGGTATCCGCAGGCTGGTCGGCACCGCCTTGAAGACCACCTTGGGGTGCGGCCCGAGGATGTCCTTGGCGACCGCCCACACCAGGTCGATGTCGAAGCCCTCCAGCTTGCCGGTCGCCGGATTGCGGTACCCCCACCGGTAGGTGTTCTGGTCGACGCCGACTATCAGCTGGCCCCGCTGCTTGATCCGCGACACCGCCGCGCCGTCCTTCGACGACGGCCGCAGACTCTCCGCGGCGTTCCGCTCCGTGCACCGCGCGGCGGCGGGCCCGGCCCCCGGCCCGTACGCCCGGTGTGTCACCGTCGGCGCGGCCGCGGCACCACGGCCGGGTCCGTCCGCCGCCGCGGCCCCGCCCAGCGCGGGCACCAGCACCGCCGCGGCCGCCGCCATCGCGCACATCCCCGCCCCGACCGGCGTCAGGACGGCCCGCAGATTCAGCAGCCCTCGCGCTCGCATCCCCATGTCCCCCTCATCCGGTCTCCTCACCGGTACTCCGCCAGCCTGCGTCCGATCCCCAGCACCGTGCCCAGCGCCGCCAGCCCCGCCAGCACCCCGGCCCCCACCGGCAGCCCGCGCAGCGCCGCCCGCCCGCCGTCCGCCGCCGACCGGAACTCCGCCTGCTCGTGCACCAGTGCCTGTTGCATCCCGGCGGCCACGCCGTCGAAGGACTCCCCGGTGGAGCCCTTCGCGCCGATCACCCCGGCCAGCGCCCGGTCGTAGTCCCCCATGTCGTCCGCCGCCCGCGCCTGTGCGTGCCGTGCCTGCCACTGCCGCACCCGCGCCAGCGCCGCCCGCACCGGGCGCCGCCCCGCCTCGTCGTCCGCGAGTGTCAGCGCCGCCCCCAGCCGGCTCCCTGCCGCCGCCGCACCGGACTCACCCGCGCCCGCCAGATCCTTCATCCCGGCACGGAAACCGGCCTCGTAGTAGTCCTCCCGTCCGTCGGTCAGCACCGCGCCCCGCGCCACCAGCGTCAGATTCTCGTCCCCCCGCGCCCGCAGCGCGTCGATCCGGGCCTCGTTGAGCACCCGCAACGACCGCGCACCGTGCTCGTACGACCCGGTCAGCCCGCCCCGCGCCACCGCATGTCCCGCCACCAGCCACACCAGCACCGCCACGGACGCCGTCGTCGCCGCCAACAGGCCCCGGTTGAAGACCCGGTTGGTCCGCCGGTAGTGCCGCCGCTGGGCCCACCCCAGCGCACCCAGCGCCATCACCCCCGTCGCCAGCGCCCACCACGGCCACGCCTGCGCCGTGGCGTAGTCCGCGGCCAGCCGGTCCGTCTCCGCGTCGTACAACGCGCGGGCGGCGGGGAGGAGTTCCGTCCGCATCCGCTCGTGCGCGTAGCGCAGATACGCGCCGCCCAGCGGCAGTTCCTGCCGGTTGTTGGCCCGCGCCGTCTCCACCAGCCCCGTGTAGCGCGGCAGTCCGCCGTTGAGCTTGGCGATCTGCGCGCCCGCCACGTCCGAACCCGCGCTGTTCGCTGAGGCCTTGACCAGCAGCGCGGAGGCCGTCGCGATATCGGCGGCATACCGGTCACGGGTCGCCCGGCTCTCCTCGCCGCCGGCCAGGAAGCCCGCCGCCGCGGTCGTGTCGGCATCCGCCAGCGAACGGTAGATGCTCGCCGCGTCCGCGGTGAGCGGCTGGCTGTGTTCCACCACGTCGTCCGCGGCCGCCGCCCGGTCCGACACCTGCCAGGCCGTGACCGCGCCGAACAGCACCACCAGCAGGGCCAGTACGGCACCGATCACCCGCAGCCGGCCCGGCTCGGTCGTCGCCGCGGCCCGCAGTTCGTCCACTCCCTCGGCCCAGGCCGTCCGGCGCCCCGCGGCGGGCGGGGACACGCTGCTGGTCGACACGGAACCTCCCCCTGGGGCGCTGACGGCGGGACCGGCCCCCGCCGCACAGCGCCGGGAGCGCTCACGAGAGGGACTGGTGCATGGGCAGCAGTATGTCCGCAGCCGCTGACGGACACACCGCGATTGCCCCGATCTTGTTCGGATCGCGATCCCCGCACGGGCCCGCCGCCTCCCCGCGCCCCGCACTAGAGTGGGCGGAGAGTCATCAGACATCTGGTGTTCCCCGGACCCGGATGCCGCGCCGAAGGGGAGTGGTCCCGTGCAGTCCGTCCGCAAGGGCCGGGTGTCGCTCGTGGAGACCGCGACCGACGAGATCCGCGGCCAGATCGTGAACGGCACCTGGCCGGTGGGCAGCCGTATCCCGCCCGAGAGCGCGCTGTCCGAAACCCTCGGCGTCAGCCGCGCCTCCGTCCGTGAGGCCGTCCGCTCCCTGGTGCACTCCGGCCTCCTGGAACCCCGGCAGGGCGACGGCACCTTCGTGATCTCCGACGACGACAGTGCGGTCGCCCTCCGCCGCCGCCTGGAACGCGCCGAACTCAGCCACGTCACCCAGGTCCGCCAGGGCCTCGACGTGGTCGCCGCCCGCCAGGCCGCGACCCACCGCACGGACGCCCAGCTCGCGGGCATCGAAGCCGCGCTGGCCCGCCGCAAGGCCGCCCTCGCCGCGCACGACGACGAGGCGTTCACCGCCGCCGACGCCGAGTTCCACGTCCTGGTCGCCGAGGCGAGCGACAACCCCGTACTCGCCGACATCTACCGCTCCCTCAGCGCGGCCCTGCGCGAGGAACTCCGCCGCGCCGCCTGCCTGGACACCGCCACCGCGGCCCCCGACGACCCGCACGCCCGCCTGACCGACGCGCTCCGCGCCCAGGACCCGCAGGCCGCCGTGGACGCGGCCGTCCTCCTCCTCGCCGGCCACGTACGGGACCTCGCCCTCCCGCTCGACGCCTGACCCCCCGCCGCCCGCGCGCGGACCACCTCCCCACGCCCCCCACTTCACCCCCACGCGCCGCTGTCCCGCACACCCTCCTCCGACTACGCTGAGTGACGAAGGTTGATCCGCGTCCCAGCAACCGGCACGGGCCCACCCGCGCCGCCGCATCGGAGGAACCACCATGCGCCGCCTGAAGAACCTCTTCGCCGCCCTCACCGCCACCCCTGCCGCCGACACCGGCCCCACCTCGGGCAACTCCCCTACGGCCAGCGGATTCCTGACCATCGGCAGCACGACCTATATCGACCCTCACGGCAGCTATCCCCTCGCCCACCGCCTGGACGGCTCCGCGACCTTGATCATCAACGAGACGGACCGCTACATCACGGTGGTGACGGAAAGCGACCATCACGATCCGCCCGTCCCCCTGTTCAGGAGCCGCCGCGCCACCGTTCCGGAGCTCGTCGGCGAACGGGGCCGGCGCTGCGGACCGGGCGATGCCCGCGCTTCGAGCGACGGCCACGCATTGGCCCACCCCCGACCATCGGCCCACCCCCGACCATCGGCCCACCCCCGACCACCGGACCACCTCCGACCACCGGGCCGCCCTCCCGCCCGGGACCTCGTCCTCGCGCCGGGGGAGCGCCTGGAGACCTGGCGGGGGGACAGCGTGCGGGTGGGGTGAGGGCCTCTGGCGGTCTGCGGGCCCTACTTCCAAGCCTCCCTCACCCGCTCGTAAGCCCCCGCTCCCGCTCCTGCGCAGTCCAAGGTGGCGAGGGCCGCGCCCAGTATCGGTGGGGCGGTGAGGACACGTGGGACCGCCTGGGGTGCGCGTTCGGCGAGGAGTTGGGTGAGGTGGTCGTGGAGGAGGGGGTGGTGGGCGGAGAGGATGCCGCCGCCGAGGATGACGGGGGTGGGTTCGTCGAGGAGGGCGAGGCGTTCCAGGGCGACGTGGGCCAGGAGGGCGATCTCCTCCGCCTGGCGGGTCACGAGGGCGCGGGCGATGCGGTCGCCGGAGGCCGCGACGGCGAAGAGGACCGGGGGGAGTTCGTGGCGGCGCTGGCCGGGGATGCCGTGCAGGTGGAAGGCCTCGATCAGGTCCCGCATGGTGGTCAGGCCGAAGTGGGCGGGCAGCGCGCGGGCCAGCTCGGTGGGGGCGCCGCGGCCGTCCTCGGCGCGGGCCGCGTACCAGAGTGCCTCGTCCGCGAGGTACGAACCGCCGCCCCAGTCACCGGAGATCCGGCCGAGGGACGGGAAGCGCGCGCTGGTCCCGTCGCGTCCGAGGCCGACGCAGTTGATACCGGCCCCGCACACCACGGCGACCCCCACCGGCTCCCCGTCGTCCGGCAGTCCGGCCCGCAGTACGGCGAAGGTGTCGTTGCGGACCTGCACGGTACGCGCCCATCCCCGGCCCGCGAGTTCGGCGGCCAGCCGCGCCTCCTCGACGGGGAGGTCGGCGTTGGCGAGGAAGGCGGCGAGGTGGTCGACGGGGCCGTGGGCGGGGCGGTCGGTGGGGCCGGCCGGCCCGGCCTGCGCCAGGACCGAGGCCACCAGCGGGGCCAGGACGTCGACCGCCGGCCCGGTGCCCACCGTCGGCGGGCGGAAGCCGCCGCCCCGCGCCGTCGCGAGCACGCTGCCGTCCGAGGCCACCAGCGCCACATCCGTCTTGCTGTTGCCCGCGTCGATGGCGAGCGCGCTGCCGGTGCGGGCGGCTGCCGCGCCGGTCAGGCCCACGTCAGATGCTCCCGGTTGTGCGCGATCAGCGCGTCGGTGAGCCGGTCCGCCTGGTCGAACTGGCCGATGAGGGGATGGGCGAGGAGCGCGGAGAAGACGGCGCCGCGGCCTTCGGCCCGGCTGGTGTCGCGTGCGGTGGCGCCCAGGAGTGCGGCCTCCAGGGCGAGTTGTTCGTAGGCGGTGACGTGGGCGACCAGTCCGGCGTACCGGGGTTCCAGGGGGCGTACGGGGAGGGGTGCGGCGCCCTTCGCGTCCACGGTCGCGGGGACCTCGATCACCGCGTCGTCGGGGAGGAAGGGGAGGGTGCCGTGGTTGAGGGTGTTGACGACCTGGGTGTCGCCGGTGTCGCCCAGCAGGGACGAGGTCAGCGCCACCGCGGCCTCCGAGTAGTAGGCGCCGCCGCGCCGGGACAGCAGCTCCGGCTTCTCGTCCAGCGCCGGATCGCCGTACAGGGTGAGCAGCTGCCGTTCGAGGGCGGCGACCTCCGCGGCGCGGGACGGCTGGTCGCTCAACTCCCGTACGACGGCGTCGTGTTGGTAGTAGTAGCGCAGGTAGTAGGAGGGGATGGCGCCGAGGTGGTCGAGGAGGGTGCGGGGCATCCGCAGGGTGCCGGCGAGGGTGTCGCCGTGGGCCGCCAGCAGTTCGGGGAGGACGTCCTCACCCGCGACGCGTACGGACCGTTCCCAGGTGAGGTGGTTGAGGCCGATGTGCTCCAGCTCGACCTGCGCGGGCGCCACACCCAGCAAGGTGGCGAAGGTGCGCTGGAAGCCGATGGCGACGTTGCACAGTCCGACGGCCCGGTGTCCGTGGGTGAGCAGGGCCCGGGTGACGATGCCGACGGGGTTGGTGAAGTCGACGATCCATGCGGCGGGGTTGCGGCGGCGTACCCGTTCGGCGATGTCGAGGACGACGGGGACGGTGCGCAGCGCCTTGGCGAGGCCGCCCGCGCCGGTCGTCTCCTGGCCGACGCAGCCGCACTCCAGCGGCCAGGTCTCGTCCTGGTGGCGGGCTGCCTGGCCGCCGATGCGCAGTTGCAGCAGGACGGCGTCGGCGCCGTCGATCCCCGCGTCCAGGTCGCCGGTCCAGGTGATCCGGCCCGGGTGCCCCTGCCGGGCGAAGATGCGCCGGGCCAGTCCGCCCACCAGCTCCAGCCGCTCCGTGTCGGGGTCGACGAGGACGAGCTCCTCCAGCGGCAGCAGCTCACGCAACCGCGCGAAGCCGTCGATGAGTTCGGGGGTGTAGGTCGAGCCGCCGCCGACCACGGCGAGCTTGATGCGGGTGCGCGGGGTGTGTTCCTGGGAAGACGGCATACGGGTCAGCCCTTCACTCCGGTGAGCGCGGCGCCTTCGACGAAGGCCTTCGGAACGAGCGAGGCGGCACCGGCCGGCCGGTGCCGCGGTAAGCCGGATTCTGTCCGTACGGGCGGCATGGCGGACTCCCTGCAGGGGGCGGCATGGCGGACTCCATGTGCGAGCTCCCTGCACAGACTTCCTGCACGGGCCCCGGCACGGACTCCCCACCTGGACTCCCGTCACGTACGTCCCTGCGGGGCCTGCCTTCCAGGCCGGCTGAGGCAGTTGAGACCTGCCACCCCCACCCCTCCCTCAACGCCGCCCCGGCAGCCGGCCACACGCCCAGCAGCATGCCCCGTGAAACGACCGACGGCCACCGGGCGTCCCCACACGACCCGCGACCCGCGACCCGCGACCCGCGACCCGCGACCCGCGACCACCGAGCATTCCCGTCCGGGCGCGCGGCCCACGGCGAACCACGGCGCCCCACACCGCCCCACAGCCCCCCACGAAAGGCCCTGTCCCCTCCCCCCGGACAACACAAAAAGGGAGGGGCACACCGACCGGTCGTGGTGCGCCCCTCCCCTCCGATGCGGGGCCGTCAGTCCGTCGCCTGGGCCTACTTGCCGAGCTTGGACGGCGAGGCGATCGGGTTCGTCGCCAGGGACTGGGGGGACAGCGGGTTGTTGAGGGCCGAGGGGGCGGCCATACCGGCCGTGGGGTCGGTGGACTCCGCTTCCTCCTCCCCGGGCAGCGGGCGGGGCGCCAGATGGACACCGGCCGCGTCCAGGGCGCGCTTGATGCGCCAGCGCAGTTCCCGCTCCACGCCGAGGGACTTGCCGGGCATGGTCTTGGCCGAGACGCTGATGGTGACCGTGTCGAGGTGCACCTCGCTCAGGCCGAGGACCTCCACCGGCTCCCACAGCTGCTCGTTCCAGGGCTCGGCCTTGGACATGTCCTCACCGACGGCGGTGATGGTGTCGCGGGCCCGCTCCAGGTCCTGGTCGGCGGCGATCACCACGTCGACGGCGGCCGTGGACCAGCCCTGGCTGAGGTTGCCGATCCGCTTGACCTCGCCGTTGCGGATGTACCAGATCGCGCCGTTGGGGCCGCGCAGCTTGGTGACCCGCAGGCCGACCTCGATGACCGTACCGGTGGCGACCCCGGCGTCGATCTCGTCGCCGACGCCGTACTGGTCCTCCAGGATCATGAAGACGCCGGACAGGAAGTCGGTGACCAGGTTGCGGGCGCCGAAACCGATGGCGACACCGGCCACACCGGCGCTCGCCAGCAGCGGCGCCAGGTTGATCTTCAGCACGGAGAGCACCGTCAGCGCGGCCGTGCCCATGATCACGAAGGAGGCGACGCTGCGCAGCACCGAGCCGATGGCCTCGGAGCGTTGCCGGCGTCTCTCGGCGTTGACGAGCAGGCCGCCCAGCGCGGTGCCCTGGGCGGCGGCCGCGGTGCGGTTCATCCGCTCGATGAGCTTGGTGAGGGTGCGGCGGATCACATGCCGCAGCACCACCGCGATCACCAGGATCAGCAAGATCTGCAGGCCGGACGTGAGCCACGTCCCCCAGTTCTCCTGCACCCAGCCGGCGGCGCTGGTGGCCTTCTCGGTGGCGTCGTCGAGCGACGTCGGGCCGGAGGAGCCGGGTGTGGCGGCGCTCAGGTGCGCGGTGGCGACCGGCGAAGCGGACCAGAACACAGTCGAACCTTCCGTGTGGGACAGCAGACCCGGGCCTCGGTGGGACCCCAGGAACCGGGCAGACCAACCACACTAACGGGGCAACGGAAACGGTCCGCGCTCTTGTTCGAACAGGCAGGTTTTGCGTGGGCCGGAAAGAGCGGGATCGAGACAGCGGCGCCGGGGTGTGGTGGAAAACACCTCCGGGCCGTTACTCGGTCATGGTGGCGCTCCGACCAGGCAGCGGGGGACACTGTGGGGAGATCGTCCCGGCGCGAGCCACGCGCCGCCGGCGTACAAGGAGGCACCCGTGCCGCACGTCCTGGTCCTCAACGCGTCGTACGAGCCGCTCGGCGTCGTACCGCTCCGCCGCGCGCTCATCCTCGTCCTCAATGAGAAGGCTGTCAGCCTTGAGGAGTCCGGCGCCCTGATGCACAGCGCGACTCATGTCATCCCTGCTCCGAGCGTCGTCCGCTTGAAGCGGTTCGTGCGGGTGCCCTTTCGGGGGCCCGTCCCACTGACCCGCCGGGCGCTGTTCGCCCGTGACGGCGGGCGCTGTATGTACTGCGGTGGCGTCGCAACCAGCGTCGACCACGTCATCCCGCGCAGCCGCGGAGGTCAGCACACCTGGGAGAACGTCGTCGCCGCCTGCCGGCGCTGCAACCACGTCAAGGCCGACCGCCATGTCGCCGAGATCGGCTGGCGGCTCCGGCACCAGCCCGCCCCGCCGTCAGGACTGGCGTGGCGGATCATCGGTACGGGCCATCGTGACCCGCGCTGGCTGCCCTACTTGCAGCCGTACGGCGCGGATGACGCCCTGGCCCGGATCGACGCCGTATCGGCGTAGGTCCGGGTTCTTCCGTCCGGGGACCGTGGGGGTGCGCGCCGTGTGCGCGGCTCCGACGGCCCCCGGACGGCTTTCCGTGACTGCGGCCCTGGCCCGCCCGGCCCGGGACGGCTCTCAGCGCTCGTCCCTACCCCTGCCCTTGCCGTTGCCCTTGTCCTCGCCCCTGCCCTCGTCCTTGCCCCTGCCGTTGTCCTTGTCGCCCGGCTCCTGCACCGCGTACGCCTCCACCGACCAGAGCGAGTAGCCGAAGCGGGTGGCCCGCTTGTCGCCCTGGATACGGACGAAGCGGGCGTCCTTGGCGTCCATCCGGACCGACTCCCGGCCGCCCTTGCCGTCCCGGACCGTGGCCGCCGTGCGCCAGGTGCGGCCGTCCGGCGAGACCTGCACGCGGTAGCTCGCCGCGTAGGCGTCCTGCCAGTTCAGGACGAGCCGGCCGAGGCGGGTCGGATGGGCCAGGGCGAACTGGAGCCACGCCCCGTCCTCGGCGGTCGACGACCAGCGGCTGCGCGGATCGCCGTCGGTCGCCGCCGACGCCGGGAAGTCCGGGGTCTCGTCCCCGGAGGAGGTGGCGACGGTGCCGCGCGCCAGGTCCCTGCCGCCGGTGCGCGGATAGGTCCGCACGGTCAGCGTCTGCTCCGCGCCGCCGAACTCCACCGGGATGCGGTACGTCCCGGAGGGGGCGTTCTCGGGGACGTCGACCGCGATCCGGACGGTGGCGGTGCCGCCGCGCGGCGCGGTCACCTCCTGCGGGGCGTGCACGGTGAAGCCCTTGGGGGCCTTGACCCGGAGCTTCTCGCGGACGTCGGCGGGGCGCCGGGAGTAGATCAGGGCGTCCACCGTCGCGTGGTCGCCGGGCTGGGCGTCGGTCTCCTTGCGGGACAGTTCGAGCCCGGCCGGTTCGGTGTCCTCGAACCACGGGGTGAGCGCCTTCACGGCCGGGGCCTTGGCGCCCTTCGCCCAGGTCAGCCGTACCGCGTCGGCACGCAGCCGCGGGGTGTGCGCCTCCGTCCAGCCGGTGGTGGAGAGCCGGCCGAGACGGCGCCAGCCCTCACCGGGGACATGCGCCTCCAGGGACACCGCGCCCGCGGCGGGGTCCGGCTCGGTCTGGGCGGTGAGCGCGGCCAGCCGGCGGGCCCGCTCGAACGGCACGGTCAGGGACGTCGGCCCGGCGTCGTCGTCGGGCCGGGGCGTCTCGCGGCGGGCCCCGGTCCAGGCGTCGGCCTCGGTCATCGCCCGCTCCAGGAACGGCGCCAGCACCCCCTTGCCGACCGTCGCCGGGCTGCGCCCGATCTCCTTGCGCATCCGCTGCGCCGTGCGCTGCGCGGACCAGGCGGTGTCGCCCTCGTCGTGGGCCTGCGCCATCAGCGTGTCCACGGCGTGCACCCCGGCGGTGCCGTAGCGGGCCAGCTGCTCGGCCCAGGGGCGGACCTCGGCGGCCAGCTCCGCGTTCAGGGCGCCGGGCGCGCCGCTCATGGTCCGGAACGCCTTCCGCAGCGCCCGCGCCGCCCGGTCGAGGTCCGCGTCCCTGCCGGGCCGCCCGTGGTTGGTCGCCTTCTCGCGGGCCGCCCAGAAGCGCTTGATCAGCACCTGCAGATACCGCGACTCGGTGCGGTCCAGCACCGAGGAGGAGTCGTTGCCGGCCAGCGCCCGCAGCGCGGCACGGGCCCGGGGGTCCTCGCCCGCCAGGTCGTTCACGGCCGCCTCCCAGGACTCCTCGGGGCGGTAGTCGCGGGGGTTCCACGCGTAGTCGGCGGCCGTGAAGAGCGGGATACGGGAGGCGAGCGGCTGCGCCATGGCGTTGGCGAGCAGCGCCGAGGAGCCGGTGGCGACGGCCGGCTCCCGGCCGCGGTAGGGGCCGAGGAAGATCCGGTCCTGGGCGTAGTCGTTGACCGGGTAGTTGTCCATGGTCACCATCGGGTGGCCGAACGCCTGGCGGGCGGTGGACAGCTCCCCGCCGGTGATGGTCCGCGGGACCACCCCGACACCGGTCCAGGCGACCTCGACCCGGTCGCCGAGCGCGTCGGCGAGCGCGCTGCGGTACGCCGTCGCGCCGTCCTGGTAGTACTCGGTCGGCATCAGCGCCAGCGGCGCGGCCTCCGGGTGCCGCTCCGCGAGATGCGCGGCGAGGGCGTTGGCGATCCGGGCCTGCGCCTTGGCCGCGGCCCGCGGGCCGGAGCCGAAGGTGTCCTCGTCGGCGTCGCAGTGCCACTCGCTGTAGCTGACGTCCTGGAACTGGAGCTGGAAGGACCGCACCCCCAGCGCCCACATCGCGTCCACCTTGCGCCGCAGCGCCCGCAGGTCGTCCTCGGACGAGTAGCACAGGTCCTGGCCGGGGGAGAGCGCCCAGCCCAGGGTGACGTGGTTGGCGCGGGCCCGCTCGGCCAGCGCCCGGAAGCCGGCGCGCTCACCGGCCGGGTACGGCTCGCGCCAGCGGGCCTGGCGGTACGGGTCGTCGCCGGGCGCGTAGAGATAGCGGTTCTGCTTGGTGCGCCCCATGAAGTCGAGCTGGGCGAGCCGCTGATCTTGGCTCCACGGCTGCCCGAAGAACCCCTCGGTGGTGCCGCGCACGGCCGTACCGGGCCAGTCCCGTACCGCCACCGCCGCCAGCTGCCGCCCGGTGACCAGCTGCCGCAGCGTCTGCGCGGCATGGAAGAGGCCGTCCGGGCCGACGCCGTCCAGCGCGACGGTGTCCCGGCCCGCGACCTGGCCGACGGCCAGCCGGTAGCCGCCGGAGGGCAGGTCCCCGCGGGCCGGTGCCCGCAGCGCCCGCAGCGCGGCCGCGGCCTGCTCGCCGCCGGCCTTGAGCACCAGGCCGTCCGCGGGCAGCCGGTCGCCGGGCGCCAGGGTCCGGACGGAGCGTACCCCGGCGTCGCGCAGCAGCCCGCGCAGCGCGTCCAGTGCGTACGGATCGGTGTCCGGCGGCGCCACCAGCGCCGCCTCGGCGGTGAGGGGCACGGCCGCGCCGAGCTCCTGCATCGACTGCGGGCGCGGCCAGACGGCGGGCGCGCGCTCCGCCCCGGCCGGCCGGTCCGGCCGGTCGGGCGTGCCGATGGCGGGCTCCGCGGGCGCCGCCTGGGCGCCGGGCGCCCCGCCCAGCAGGCCTCCGATCACGGCGGCGGCGACGGCGGTGGTCCCCGCCACGCGCGCGCGGGCGCCCGCTGCGCCGCCCTTGCCGCCCCTACCGTTCTTCCCGACGTTTCCGACGCCCCACACGCCCCGGCCTCGCACGGCTGCTCCTCGTCCCCGTCCATCACTCACCGGTCCGCACCGGCGCCCCGTTTTCCCCGCCGATGCCCGTTAGGACAGACCTTCGGCCGTGAGCCCACCATTGTGGCGGTCGGGGTGTCAACAGGGCCATGGCGGGGTCCCCGTCGGCGCGGTCCGGGCGGCGGCCGCCGGGCGTCGCGGGGCGGGAGTGTGCGGGGGTCGCGGGTCCGCAGAAATTTCGCCGGGGGGCCCGGATTCTCGGCGTTCTGTGCGCCTGCCGGTGTCCGCCGCCGTGAAATCGCCTGCGTAGGGCATAATGTGACCTGGGTCACGTTTCGTGAGCAGATACGTCTGCGATCGTGTCGAGTGGGTAGGGCCCACGTGTCCCACTACCGATGAACGGGAGGCCCTCGTGGCCGCGTCCGCTCAACTGCTCCTCGATGCTCTGTCCTCCAAACCGGGAGGTGCGACCGTGGAGCCCGATCTCTTCGACGGGGTGTCCGACCCCGATTCCGGCCTGGACGGCTCCGGCTCCTACAGCTTCGTCGAGCCGCCCCTGACCAGCGAGCCCCCGCTCGCCGACGCCGCACCCCTGACCAGTGAGGTCCCGATCGCCGCCGAGCTGCCGCTGACCAGCGAGCCGACGGCCGCGGGCATGGGCACGGAGTCCATGGAGGTCTGAGGACCGATGGGCCGCGCGCGGCTCGCCCGGCTGCACGGCGTCGCCACGTCGTACACGCCCGCGCCGGGCAGGAGCGTCCAGATCACCGACGACACCGCCGTCGCCGTGCTCGCCGCACTCGGTGTCGACGCCTCGACCCCGCACGCCATCCGCACCGCCCTGGCCGCGTACGAGGACGACGCGGCCCGCACCCTGCTTCCCCGCACCGTCGTCGCCCGGCCCGGCCGGCCACCCGACCTCACGGGTCTCCCCGAGGGCACCGCCCTCCGGGTCGAGACCGAAGGCGGGGGGACGGCGGAGCCGGTGGCGCCCGGTCCGGCGGCGCTCGCCCGGCTGCCCCTCGGCATCCATGTGCTGCACGCCACCTCCCCCGGCGGCCGGACCGCCCGCGCCCCGCTGATCGTCGCGCCCGACCGGGTGCCCGGGCCGGCCGGCCGCAGCCACGGCTTCCTGGTGCAGCTCTACTCGCTGCTCTCCCGGCGGTCCTGGGGCATGGGCGACCTCGGGGACCTCGCCGATCTCGCCGCCTGGTCCGGGCGCGCCCTGGGCACCGGCTTCCTCCAGCTCAACCCGCTGCACGCGGCCGTCCCCGGCCCGCCCACCGACCCCTCGCCCTACCGCCCCTCCTCGCGCCGCTTCCCCGACCCGGTCCATCTGCGGATCGAACACATCCCGGAGTACACCCACCTCACCGGCACCGCCCGCTTACGGGCCGACGAGCTGGCCGCCCGCGCCGGGGCGCTCCGTTCCGAGGTGCTCGAACGGGGCGCGCTGATCGACCGGGACGCGGTCTGGGAGCTGAAGCGCGCGGCGCTGGAGCTGGTGTGCGCGGTCCCGCTCGGTCCGGGCCGGCGGGCCGCGTACTGCGACTTCCTCGCCGAGCAGGGCCAGGCGCTGGAGGACCACGCCACCTGGTACGCGTTCGCCGAGCGGCACGGCCCGGACTGGCGCGGCTGGCCCGCCGCGCTGCGCGACCCCCGGTCCCCGGACACCGCCCGGCTGCGGCACCGGCTGCTGGACCGGATCGACTTCCACTGCCGGCTGGCCTGGCTCACCGACGAGCAGCTGGCCGCCGCGCAACGGGCCGCGCGGGACGCCGGGATGGCCGTCGGGCTGGTGCACGACCTCGCCGTCGGCGTCCATCCCTCCGGCGCCGACACCTGGGCCCAGCAGGACGCCTTCGCCGCCGGGATGTCCATCGGGGCGCCGCCGGACGCCTTCAACGCCCGCGGCCAGGACTGGGGCCTGCCGCCCTGGCGCCCCGACGCGCTGGCCGCCGCGGGCTACGCCCCCTACCGCGAGCTGCTGCGCGGGCTGCTGCGGCACGCCGGTGCGCTGCGGATCGACCATGTGATGGGCCTGTTCCGGCTGTGGTGGGTCCCGGAAGGGCGGCCGCCGACCGAGGGCGCCTATGTCCGCTACGACGGTGAGGCGATGCTCTCCGTGCTGGCCCTGGAGGCGCGGCGGGCCGGTGCCGCGGTGATCGGCGAGGACCTGGGCACCGTCGAACCGGGCGTCCGCGGCGCGCTCGCCGAACGCGGGGTGCTGGGGACGTCGGTGCTGTGGTTCGAACGGGACTACCGGGACCGCGGGGACGACGACGGGGCCGGGGAGCGGGAGGCGGGGGACGGGGCGCCGCGGGCGGACACGGTGCGGGTGAGCGACGGTCCCGGTGCGGCCGTGGCGCCGGAGGCCGTGGCCGACGGCCCCGCAGCGGGCCCGGCGGGGGAGCGCGGGGCGGTGCGGGAGACGGCCGCACCCGCACCGGGTGGCGCGGCCCGCATCCTGGCGCCCGACGAGTGGCGCGGCGCCTGCCTCGCCACCGTCACCACCCACGATCTGCCGCCCACCGCGGCCCGGCTGACCGGCGCGGACGTCGCCCTGCGCGAACGGCTCGGGCTGCTCGCCGGTCCGCCGGAGCGGGAGCGGTCCCGCGCCGCCCAGGAACTCACCGAGTGGATGCGGGAGTTGGTCCGGCGCGGACTGCTGCCCGAGGGCCGCGGCGACGAGGAGGCGGCGGTCAAGGCCGTCCACCGCTTCCTGCTGCGCACCCCGGCGCGGATGGTCGGCGTCTGGCTGCCCGACGCGGTGGGTGACCGGCGCCCGCAGAACCTCCCCGGGACCTGCGACGAGTACCCGAACTGGCGGCTGCCGGTCGCCGGCCCCGACGGCCGCCCGTACACCCTGGAGGAGCTGGCCGCCTCCCCCCGGCTGCACGCCCTGATGCGGGAGCTGTCGGACGGGCCGGGGAGAGGGCCGGCGCCGGTTGTGCCACCCCGGGCGCGCGGGGCGCCGGGGCGTCCGATACGTTGACTTCGTGAGCAACAAGGTCAATAAGAATGTCCTGCGCGCCGGAACCATCACCGCCGGCACCGCGCTGATGCTGCTGATGTCGTCCCCCGCGTTTGCGCTCACCCGCGACGATGGTGACGACCCGGGTCCGGGTCTGAGCGTGATCGCGACGCTCGGCCTCTTCGTCGCTTTGCCCATCGTGCTCTTCCTGGTCATCGCCGGGCTGGTCATGGTGGGCGACAAGTCCCACAAGCAGGCCGGCACCAAGGCCTGACACCGGGCACCACACGACGCCGCAAGGGCGCCCCTCGGTTACAGAACCGAGTGGCGCCCTTTGTCGTACCCGGATATTTCCGCAGGTGGAAAAGGGGGTTGCGAGGTCGCTATCGCGCGAATTTCGGCCGGTTTGCGAGGGGCTCACGTTTAACCCGCCCTAACCTACGATGACGTAACCTACGCAGCCGTAGGTCAAACCTACGGACCCGTAGGTCATCGTCCCCAGGAGTTCCCCCCGTGACCATCGCCCCCGCCCGCCATAACGGAGAGCTCGGCCATGCCGCCTGGAGCGACGCCCAGTTGCTCTACGCGCTCGAAGAGGTCGTCGAAAAGGAACTCAACCGCCATCTGAAGATCGCCAAGGACTGGATGCCCCACGAGTACGTACCGTGGAGCGACGGGCGCAACTTCCCCGGGCCGCTGGACGGCGAGGCCTGGGACCCCGAGCAGTCCAAGGTCAGCGACATCGGCCGGATCGCCCTGGTGGTCAACCTCCTCACCGAGGACAACCTCCCCAGCTACCACCACGAGATCGCCACCCTCTTCGGGCGTGACGGCGCCTGGGGCACCTGGGTGCACCGCTGGACCGCCGAGGAGGGCCGGCACGGCATCGTGATGCGCGACTACCTGCTCACCAGCCGGGCCGTGGACCCGGACGAGCTGGAGCGCTTCCGCATGGCCCACATGTCGGAGGGCTTCGAGTCCGACAACGCGCACAGCATGCTGCACTCGGTGGCGTACGTCGCCTTCCAGGAGCTGGCCACCCGTATCTCGCACCGCAACACCGGCCACCACTCCGGTGACCCGGTCTGCGACCGGATGCTGGCCCGGATCGCCACCGACGAGAACCTCCACATGGTCTTCTACCGCAACCTCCTCGGTGCGGCCTTCGAGATGGCGCCGGACCAGACGATGTGCGCGGTGCGCGACGTCGTCACCGGTTTCCGGATGCCCGGCCACGGGATGCCCGGCTTCGAGCGGTCCGCCGCCCGGATGGCCATCGGCGGGATCTACAACCTGCGCATCCACCACGACGACGTGCTGCAGCCGGTGCTGCGCTATCTGAAGGTGCTGGAGATCGGCGGGCTGGGCCCGGCCGGGCTCGCTGCGCAGGAGGAGCTGGGGCTGTTCATGAACGGCCTGGACGACCAGGCGCGGAAGTTCGACGAGCGCCAGGCGGCCATCCTCGCCCGCCGCGAGGCCAACCGCCGGGCCTGACCCGGACGGCTCCCGCTGCCGTGGTCCGCGGTGACCGCGGCAGCGGGTGCGTACGCTGCCCGCATGGCCGACTGGGACCTCAAGAAGCTGCGCATCCTGCGCACCCTCCACGAGCTGGGCACGGTCACCGCGACCGCCGAGGCGCTGCACATGACGCCCTCCGCGGTCTCCCAGCAGCTGACCGGGCTGGCCAGGGCGCTCGGGGTGACGCTGCTGGAGGCCCACGGCCGCCGCGTGCGGCTGACCGGCGCCGCCCAGCTGGTGCTGCGCCACGCGGAGGCGGTCTTCGCCCAGCTGGAGCGCGCCGACGCGGAGCTGCTCGGCTACCTCCAGGGCGAGGCGGGCCAGGTGCGGGTCGGGGCGTTCTCCACCGCCATCCCCGCGCTGGTGGTCCCCGCCGTGCAGGAGCTGCGCCGCACCCACCCCGGGCTGTCGGTCGCCGTACGGGAGGCGGAGGCGGAGGCCGCCTACGAGCTGCTGGCGGAGGGCAGCGTCGATCTGGCGCTGTCCCTGGCCGCGCACGCCCCCACCCCGCGCGACCCCAAGTTCAGCCGGGTCGCGCTGCTCGCCGACCCGCTGGACGTGGCGCTGCCGGCCGGCCATCCGCTGGCCGCCGCTCCGGGGCTGCGGCTGGCCGATCTGGCGGACGAGCCCTGGATCTTCGGCAGCAGCGGGCCCTGGTCGCAGATCACCACCACCGCCTGTGAGAACGCCGGGTTCGTGCCCGAGCAGGCGCACGCCGCCGCCGACTGGAGCGCGATCTGGACGATGGTCGCGGCGGGGATGGGGGTGGCCCTGGTGCCCCGGATGGCGCGGGCGGGCGGCCTCGGCGCCGGGCGCGAGCGCGCCGGCGACGGCGTCACGCTGCGGGTCCTGCACGCGGACCAGCCGCGCCGTCATGTGATCGCCGCCGCCCGGCGCGGCTCCGAGGGGGCGCCGGGTCTGGCCCGGGTGCTGGCGGCGCTCCGGCAGGCGGCCGCCGCGCAGCCGCCGGACGAGGAAACCGTTCAGTCCAGCTGAACGTATTCCTCAAAAACTTTCGATGGACCTATGGGGTGGTCCGCTGCGACGGTGAAGTGGTCCACACCTCCACCCGTCGAAGGGCAACGATGACCGCCAACCCGGCCGCCGACTCCACCGATCCGCACGCCAACGACGCCGACCCGTACGGCGGCGGAGACCCCTACGCCGACTACCGCGGCGGGGACTTCCCCTTCACCGCGCTCGTCGACCTCGCCGACCGCCGTCTCGGCGCCGGTGTCCTCGCCGCGAACGACGAGTTCTTCGCCGAGCGCGAGAACCTGCTGAAGCCCGGCCCGGCGGTCTTCGACCCCGAGCACTTCGGCCACAAGGGCAAGATCATGGACGGCTGGGAGACCCGGCGCCGCCGCGGCACCGACGGCGACCACCCCTTCCCGGCGGAGGACGCGCACGACTGGGCGCTGATCCGGCTCGCCACCCCCGGCGTGATCCGCGGCATCGTCGTCGACACCGCCCACTTCCGCGGCAACTACCCCCAGCAGATCTCCGTCGAGGGCACCTCGCTGCCCGGCAGCCCCGGCCCCGAGGAACTGCTCGCCGGCGGGGGGAAGTGGGAGGAGCTGGTCCCGCGCACCCCGGTACGCGGCCACGCCGCCAACGGCTTCGAGGTCACCGCCGAACGCCGCTTCACGCACCTGCGCCTCAAGCAGCACCCCGACGGGGGCATAGCCCGCCTCCGGGTGCACGGTGAGGTCGTGCCGGACCCGGCGTGGCTCGATGTGCTCGGCACCCTCGACCTGGCCTCGGTGATGCACGGCGGCACCGTCGAGGACGCCTCCGACCGCTTCTACTCCTCGCCCACCCAGATCATCCGGCCCGATCTCTCCCGTCAGATGGACGACGGCTGGGAGAACCGCCGCCGCCGGGTCAGGGGTACGAACGACTGGGTGCGCTTCCGGCTCGCCGCGCAGGGCGAGATCCGGGCGGTGGAGATCGACACCGCCTGCCTCAAGGGCAACTCGGCGGGCTGGGCCGCGCTGTCCGGGTGCGACGGCGACCCGGCCGACGAGGCCTCCTGGTTCGAGATCCTGCCGAAGACCAGGCTCCAGCCCGACACCCCGCACCGCTTCGTCCTGCCGGCGGCCGTCACCGCCACCCACGTGCGGCTGGACGTCTTCCCCGACGGCGGCCTCGCGCGGATGCGGCTGCACGGCGGCCTCACCGAGGCCGGCCGCACCGCACTCGGCCGCCGCTTCGACGCGCTCGACGGCTGAGCCGCGGCGGCGGGAGGACCTCCCGCCGCCGCCCGGGTCCGGCGGCATCCCTGCCGCCGGACCGTGCGCCGTACGCCGGTCAGGAGGCCGCGTCGGCCCGCTGGGCCTTCAGCGCCCGCTCGATGCCCGCACGCGACTCGGTCATCAGCCGGCGCAGCGCCGGGGTCGGCTCGGCCGAGCCCAGCCAGGCGTCCGTGGTGTCCAGGGTCTCCTGCGAGACCTGGAGCGCGGGGTAGTGGCCCACCACGATCTGCTGCGCCATCTCGTGGCTGCGGGAGCTCCAGATGTCCTTCACCGCGGCGAAGTACTTCGCGGTGTACGGCGCCAGCAGCTCGCGCTGGTCCGGCTGGACGAAGCCGCCGATGACGGCCTCCTGCAGGGAGTTGGGGAGCTTGTCCGACTCCACCACCGAGGCCCAGGCCTCGGCCTTCGCCTCCGCCGTGGGACGCGCCGCGCGCGCCGTCGCGGCGTGCCGCTCGCCCGCGGAGGTCTTGTCCCGCTCCAGCTCCGCCGCGATGGCCTTCTCGTCGGCCCGGCCGGTGGCCGCCAGCCGCTGCAGCAGGCCCCAGCGCAGCTCGGTGTCCACGGCCAGCCCGGAGATCTCCTCCGTGCCGTCCAGCAGGCCCTGCAGCAGGTCCAGTTGGGCGTCCGTGCGGGCCGAGGCGCCGAACGCGCGGGCCCACGCCAGCTGGTGGTCGCTGCCCGGCTCGGCCGCCCGCAGCTGCTCCAGCGCCGCCGCGGTCCAGGTCGCCAGACCGGTCTCGCGCCACTCCGGCGCCGCGTACAGGTCCAGCGCCAGCTTCACCTGGCGGTGCAGCGACTGGACCACGCCGATGTCCGACTCCTTGCCGATGCCCGACAGCACCAGCGACAGGTAGTCCCGGGCGGGGAGTTCGGCGTCCCGCGTCATGTCCCAGGCCGAGGCCCACGACAGGGCGCGCGGCAGCGACTCGGTGAAGTCGCCGAGGTGCTCGGTGACGGTCTTCAGCGACTCCTCGTCCAGCCGGACCTTGGCGTACGACAGGTCGTCGTCGTTGAGCAGCAGCACGGCCGGCCGCTGCCTGCCGACCAGCTGCGGTACGGGGGTCAGCGCACCGTCCACGTCCAGCTCGATCCGCTCGGTGCGCACCAGCTTGCCGTCCTGCAGCTCGTAGGCGCCGATCGCGATCCGGTGCGGGCGCAGCACAGGCTCGCCCTTGGCGCCGGCCGGCAGCGCCGGAGCCTCCTGCTTCACCGCGAAGGAGGTGATGACGCCCGCGCCGTCGACCTCGATCTCCGGCCGCAGGATGTTGATCCCGGCGGTCTCCAGCCACTTCTTCGACCAGGTCTTCAGGTCCCGGCCGGAGGTCTCCTCCAGCGCGCCCAGCAGGTCGGACAGCCGGGTGTTCTTGTAGGCGTGCGCCTTGAAGTAGGCCTGCACGCCCTGGAAGAACTCGTCCATGCCGACGTAGGCGACCAGCTGCTTGAGGACGCTGGCGCCCTTGGCGTAGGTGATGCCGTCGAAGTTGACCAGGACGTCGTCGAGGTCGTTGATCTCGGCCATGATCGGGTGGGTGGACGGCAGCTGGTCCTGCCGGTACGCCCAGGTCTTCATGGAGTTGGCGAACGTGGTCCACGAGTGCGGCCACTTCGAGCCCGGGGCGTAGGCCTGGCAGGCGATCGAGGTGTAGGTGGCGAACGACTCGTTCAGCCACAGGTCGTTCCACCACTCCATGGTGACCAGGTCGCCGAACCACATGTGGGCCAGCTCGTGCAGGATCGTCTCCGCCCGCACCTCGTACGCCGCGTCCGTCACCTTGGACCGGAAGACGTACTGGTCGCGGATGGTCACCGCGCCCGCGTTCTCCATCGCGCCGGCGTTGAACTCCGGCACGAAGAGCTGGTCGTACTTGGCGAACGGGTAGGCGTAGTCGAACTTCTCCTGGAACCAGTCGAAGCCCTGCCGGGTGACCGCGAAGATCTCGTCGGCGTCCAGGTGCTCGGCCAGCGACGGCCGGCAGTAGATGCCCAGCGGCACCGTCCGCCCGTCCTTCTCGTACGTGCTGTGCACGCTGTGGTACGGGCCCACGATCAGCGCGGTGATGTACGTCGAGATCCGCGGGGTCGGCTCGAAGCGCCAGATGTTCCCGGCCGGCTCCGGCGTGGGCGAGTTGGAGATCACCGTCCAGCCCTCCGGGGCCTTCACGGTGAACTGGAACGTCGCCTTCAGATCCGGCTGCTCGAAGGAGGCGAACACCCGCCGGGCGTCCGGCACCTCGAACTGGGTGTACAGATAGGCCTGCTGGTCGACCGGGTCGACGAAGCGGTGCAGCCCCTCACCGGTGTTGGTGTAGGCGCAGTCCGCCACGACCCTCAGTTCATTGCGGCCGGCCCGCAGCCCCGCCAGCGCGATCCGCGAGTCCTGGAACACCGCGCCCGCATCCAGCGCCTCGCCGTTGAGCACGACCTCGTGCACGGCCGGCGCGACCAGGTCGATGAAGGAGTCCGCGCCCGCCTCGGCGACGTCGAACCGCACCGTCGTCACGGACCGGTATGTGCCTCCTGCGCCCCCGTCCTCGGCACCGGCGCCGCCTTCCTGCGCACCGGAGAGGTCGAGGTCGATCTCATACGCGTCCACGGTCAGCAGGCGCGCCCGCTCCTGCGCCTCGCCGCGGGTCAGATTTGTGCCAGGCACCCGGCCATCTCCTTCGCATGGGTTATCACATCGGACTCTTCGGCCATCCTTCCACGTGGTCCGGCCCCCGCGGAGTGGTGATCGGCGGAGTGCGCGGCCGCCGCACCGCACCGGCTCCCGGCGCGGGGGAGCACGCGCCGATCACGGCGTCCGATTCCCGCCAGCGCACGCGCCCCCGGCGGACGACGCTGGACCCATGACGACCTACACCGCACGCCCCCTTCCGGCATCCGCCCACCAGGAACTCCGCGGCACCGACGACGCGGGCCGGCCCGCCGCACCGTTCACCGCCCGCGAGGACGGGGTGCCGCTGGACGCCGTCGGCAGTCCGCTGCGCTGCTGTCTGCGCGACGTCCGCGCCGGCGAGCGGGTCGCCCTGGTCTCGTACGCGCCGCTGCGCCGCTGGGCGGACGCGACCGGGGCACGGCCCGGGGCCTACGACGAGCAGGGCCCGGTGTTCGTGCACGCCGAGCCGTGCGGCGGGCCGGACGCCGCGGCCGGCCGGTATCCGGCCGTGCGCGCGGGCGCGCTGCGGGTGCTGCGCCGCTACAACGCCCGGGGCGAGATCACCGGCGGCCGGCTCCTGGAGGTCCCGGAAGATGCCGAGGCCGCGTTCGACGCGGCCCTCGGGGAGGCGTTCGCCGACCCGGAGACGGTGCTGGTGCACGTCCGGGCCGTGGAGTACGGCTGCTTCCATTTCGAGGTCCGGCGGCCCTGACACCCGAAACGGCGGGTGCCCGTTTCCCGGTTGGGGCTCGCGGGCACGGTCACGCCGGCAGGGGCACGCCGGTCC
>NZ_JBSFJF010000033.1:0-88925 GCF_053597915.1 Streptomyces sp. NPDC001219
GGGGTGTGCCGGACGTAAAGCGAAGCAGTCCGGCACACCCCACCCGCGGAGGCCCGTCACCGCACCCGACAACCCCGCGCAGCGGACCCGCCCGCCGCAGGCGCGAACGGCGCGGCCACCCGCAAACATCGGCCGAGGCAAAGCGCAGCGGACCGGCGCAGCGGAGCCGAAGCAAGCCCAGGCCACCGGCTTGTCGGCGGCTTGTAGGCAGGTTGTCGGCAGCCCCTGGCAGGGTATTGGTATGACGCGACAGACGATATCCACCCATGGCGGAAACGCCGTTGAGGTGCGCGGTCTGGTCAAGCACTTCGGCGCGGTCAAGGCCGTCGACGGAGTGGACCTGGACGTGAAGGAAGGCACCGTGCTCGGGGTGCTCGGCCCCAACGGTGCGGGCAAGACGACGCTCGTACGGTGCCTGTCCACCCTCCTGATGCCGGACGCGGGGCAGGCCGTGGTGGCCGGCTTCGACGTGGTGCGCCAGCCCCGCGCGCTGCGCCGCACCATCGGCCTGACCGGGCAGTACGCCTCGGTCGACGAGAAGCTCTCCGGCTGGGAGAACCTCTACATGATCGGGCGGCTGCTCGATCTGTCCCGCAGGGACGCCCGGCGGCGCGCGGACGAGATGCTGGAGCGGTTCTCGCTGACCGAGGCCGCCAAGCGGCCCGCCGCCAAGTACTCCGGCGGTATGCGCCGCCGGCTCGACCTCGCCGCCTCGATGATCGGCCGGCCGGCGGTGCTCTTCCTGGACGAGCCGACCACCGGCCTGGACCCCCGCACCCGCAACGAGGTGTGGGAGGAGGTCAAGCGGATGGTGCGGGACGGCGCGACGGTGCTGCTGACCACCCAGTACATGGAAGAGGCCGAGCAGTTGGCGAACGAGCTGACGGTGGTCGACCGCGGCCGGGTGATCGCCGAGGGCCGGGTCGACGAGCTGAAGGCCAAGGTCGGCGGGCGGACGCTGCAGATCCAGCCGTCGGACGGGAGCGAGCTGGACCGGATGGTCGCCGCCATCGAGCAGGCCGGGCTGGACGGCATCGCCGGGGCCACCGCTGACCACCACGGGGGCGTGGTCAACGTACCGATCGTCAGCGACGAGCAGCTGACCGAGGTGGTCGGCCTGCTCGGCGGGCAGGGCTTCCCGCTCGCCGGGATCAGCACCCATCTGCCCAGCCTGGACGAGGTGTTCCTGGCCATCACGGGCCAGAAGACCTCCCGGGCCGACGTATCCGAGGACGACATGGACCAGCAGTACGCGGAGGTACCGGCATGAGCGCCGCGACGATGACGGCGCCGGCCGTCAAGCCCGGCGCCGACGAGGGCCGGATCGGGCTCCGCGCCAATCTGCGGCACATCGGCGCGCTGGCGCGCCGCAACGCCCTGCAGATCAAGCAGGACCCGGAGTCGATGTTCGACGTCCTGCTGATGCCGGTCATCTTCATCCTGCTGTTCACCTATGTCTTCGGCGGCGCGATCGCCGGCAAGGGCAACCAGCACGAGTACATCCAGCGCCTGGTGCCCGGCATGATCGCGATGATGGCCATGAACATCGCCATGGCGGTGGGCACCGGCGTCAACGAGGACTTCCGCAAGGGGGTGATGGACCGCTTCCGGACGATGCCCATCGCCCGGTCCTCGGTCCTGATCGCCAAGATCGTCGTCGAGATCGGGCGGATGCTGATCGCCACCGCGATCCTGCTCGGCATGGGCTTCCTGCTCGGGCTGGAGATCCGCGGCAGCCTGCTGGAGTTCCTCGGCGCGATCGCGCTGTCCACGGTCTTCGGTGCGGCCCTGATGTGGATCTTCATCCTGCTGGGGCTCGCGGTGAAGACCCCGCAGGCGGTCCAGGGCATGGCGATGCTGGTGCTGATGCCGCTCCAGTTCGGCTCGTCGATCTTCGCGCCGACGACGTCGATGCCCGGCTGGCTGGAGGGCTTCACCAAGGTCAACCCGGTGTCCAACCTGGCGGACGCGGCCCGTGCGCTGATCAACGGCCAGGGCGCGGTGGCGCATCCGACGCTGGTCACGCTCGGCTGGGCGGTCGCCATCACGGCCGTGACGATGCCGCTCGCGGTGGCGCGGTTCCGCAAGAAGACCTGACGCGCGTCCCGCGGGGGGCCTCCCCGCGGGACGGCCTTCGCCCGGCTCGCGTCAGATGAGGGCGGTGGCCTCTCCGAGCGAGAGGCCACCGCCTTCGGCGTGCGCACGGGCATAGGACACGTCGTCCAGCAGCGCCCGCACCGCCTCCTCCGTACGGGCCCGGTCCCTGCGCACGAGCCGCGGCGGCACCTGGTCCGCCGTCCGCAGCGCGTCGTAGGCACCCACCAGGCGCGCCGCGTCCCGGCCCGCCTCCGCGCCGCGCAGCGACAGCAGCATCCGTGCGCCGGTGAGGAGTTGGACCACCGGAAGGTCCGGCGCGACCGTCTGCGCCAGGGAGTCCTGCATCAGCTCCATGGCCCACCGGAACCTCGGCAGCAGCCCCTCCCGGTTCCCCTCGTCCACATCCAGCGAGATCAGCAGGGCCTCCAGCATCCCCGCGAACAGGTCCGGGGAGCGCGGCGCGAACAGCGTCCGGACCAGCTGCAGTTCCGCCCGCGCCTCCCGGAGCCGCCCGGTGGCCGTCAGCCACATCGCGAGGGTCAGCCGCGCGAACGGCTCGGTGTCCCGCCCGCTGTTGCCCTTCGCGGCATCGGTCAGCACCTCGCGCAGCAGCCGCTCACCGGCCTCCTCCTGGCCGTCCTCGATCAGCACCGCGCCCAGCCGGCAGCGCAGCAGCATGATCTGGCCCTGCGCCCCCAGGTCCTCGGCGTGCACCATCGCCGCCCGGTAGTCGTCCGCGGCCGGCCCGTACGCGCCGCGCTTCTCGTGGTTCTCGCCGCGCCCGGCCAGCGCCTCGGCCGCACCCCAGGCGTCGCCGAGCCGGCGGAAGAGCCGCAACGCCTCGTCGGCGTCGCCGGCCGCCTGGGTCATCCCGCCGGGACGGTCGTTGAAGAACTTGGAGCGCAACTGGAGGACGTAGGCCAGCTCCCATTCGTAGCCGAAGTCGCGGCAGGCCCGCACCGCGCCGTCGACCAGCGCCATCAGCTCGTCGAACCGCCCGGTGATCAGCACCGCGTAGTGCCACATCACGCCGGGCACCTTGCAGGTCTGCGGCATACCGGCGCGGTAGGCGGTGAGCATCCCGGCCAGCTCCTCCCGCATCTCCGGCTCGCGCAGCGCCTCCAGGTCGCTGTCCCTGCTGGAGAGCACGACCAGCCGGACCTCCCGGCGGGCCTCCAGCAGCTGTTCGGGAGACAGCGGAGGCGGCTTGTCGATGGGCCGCTCGTGCAGGTCGGGAGCGGGTTCGGCGGGACTGGCGAAGGGGTTGGGGCCGAGGGCGGAGGCGGCGGTCGCCCAGTGCCGGGCGTCGCTGCGGTGGTCCCGCAGCGACCAGAACCACTGGAGGGACAGCACCAGGCACAGCGCCTCGTGCTCGTCCCGGGCGGCGAGCGCGCGGCGCAGCGCGGTGCGCAGGTTGTCGTGCTCCAGCTCCAGCCGCTCCATACCGGCGCGCTGGCCCGCGCCGCGCAGCAACGGGTCGGTGGTACGGGCCAGTTCGCGGTAGGCGACGAGATGGCGGCGCTCGGCGGCGGACCGCTCCCCCGCCTCGTCCAGCCGCTCGCCGGCGTACTCCGCCACGGTCTCCAGCAGCCGGTAGCGCATCTGCCCGGCGGCCCGGACGCCACCGCGCTCCGCACCGGCCGGGGCGGCCACCACCAGCGACTTGTCGATCAGCGAGCCGAGCAGCACGGCCACTTCGCGTGCGTCGACGCCGTCGCCCGCGCAGACCTCTTCGGCGGCGGCCAGGTCGCAGCCCCCGGCGAAGACGGACAGCCGCCGCAGCACGGCGCGTTCGGGCTCGTCGGTGAGTTCCCAGGACCAGTCCACGACGGCACGCAGCGTCTGCTGCCGGGGCAGCAGGGTCCGGCTGCCGCTGGTCAGCAGCCGGAACCGGTCGTCGAGGCGGTCGGCCAGCTGCCGCGGCGAGAGCAACCGCAGCCGGGCGGCGGCGAGTTCGATGGCCAGCGGCAGCCCGTCCAGCCGGCGGCAGATCTCGGTGCAGGCCGCCGCGGTCTCCTCGTCGGCGTCGGCCCGGAAGCCGGGCCGGGCGGCGGCACCGCGGTCGGCGAGCAGCCGCAGCGCGACGGGTCCGGGCAGCGGCTCGACCGGGCGCAGCACCTCGCCCGGCACGGCCAGCGGCTCCCGGCTGGTGGCCAGCACGGTCACCCCGGGGCAGTCGGTCAGCAGCCGCTCGGCGAGCGCGGCGGCGGCGTCGATCACATGCTCACAGTTGTCGAGGACGAGCAGCATCCGGCGGCCCGCGCAGTGCTCGGCGAGCCGGGCGAGCGGGTCCAGGGCGGTCGGGTCGGCGGCGGCGCGCAGCCCCTCAGCGGCGGTGCCGCGGACCACGGTCTCGCGGGCGCCGAGCGCGGTCAGCACCGCCTCGGGCACCGTCTGCGGATCGTCCACCGGCGCGAGTTCGGCCAGCCAGACGCCGTGCGGCCAGGTGTCCGGCAGCGCGTCCGCGGTGGTCTCGGCCCCCTCCTGCGCCAGCCGGGTCTTCCCGGCACCGCCGGGGCCCAGCAGCGTCACCAGCCGGTGCCCGGCCAGGTCGGCCCGGAGCGCGGTCAGATCGGCGTCCCGCCCCACGAAGGAGGTGAGCCGGGCCCGCAGATTGCCGGGGCGGGGGTGGGGGTGAGAGGCGGGGTCGGTGCCGTTGCCGGGGGCGGTGGCGTACGGCGTGCCGGGGGCACCCCCGTACGGGGTGCCCGGCGGTGGGGACGGCGGCCGGTCCGTCGGCGCGGACGGTGGGCGGAGCAGCTCCGCGTGCAGGGTGCGCAGCTCCGGGCCGGGGTCGGCGCCGAGGCGTTCGGCGAGGCCGGTGCGTATCTCCTCGTAGGCGGCCAGGGCCTCCGCCGTGCGGCCGGCGGCGCGCAGTGCGTGCAGCCGCAGGGCCTGGAGGGGCTCGTCGAGGGGGTGCTCCTCGCACAGTGCGAGGAGGGTGGGCAGCGCCTGCGCGGCCCGGCCGAGGGCGAGATCGGCGGCGAGACGGGTGCACTGGGCGTCCAGCCGGCGGCGTTCGGCGCGGGCCGCCTCGACGCCCGGGTCCGGGAGGTCGGCGAGGGCCGGGCCGCGCCAGAGCACCAGGGCGTCATCGAGCAGTGCGGCGGCACCGGACGGGTCCGCGTCGGCCAGCGCGCGGGCGCCCTCCGCCGCGAGCCGCTCGAAGCGGTGCAGATCGACGGCGTCGGGCTCGGCGCACAGCCGGTAGCCGCCGTCCACCGAGGCGATGGCGGTGTGCCCCAGCGCGCGGCGCAGCCGGCCGACCAGTGCCTGGAGCGCGCCCGCCGCGTCGGCGGGCGGCTGTGCCTCCCAGACGTCGTCGATCAGCAGCTCCGGGGAGAGCGCCCGGCCGGGGCGCAGCGCGAGGGCGGCGAGCAGCGCGCGCAGACGTGCGCCGCCGAGGGCGACGGGGGTGCCGTCGGCCCGCCTGGCCTGGGTGGTGCCGAGAATTCCGTAATGCACCGGCCCATTGTCGTGCACGGCGGAAGCGGGCAGGTATCGCAATTCGTTTCCGGGGCACGGGCTCGGGAGGAGGGGTCCCGCGGACGAGCCGGTTCCGCGGGGGCCGTGCACCGCGCGCCCTGCCGCGGTTACGGTCATGGCAGCCCCTCACCAGACCCCGGGAGCCCGCACCATGACCACAGCAATCCGGCGCGCCGACCGTCGCGTCAGCCCGGTCTTCCTCGCGCTCGTCGCCGTCATGGCGGTGTCGGGCTGGGCCGTGTGGAGCGGGACGCTCGCGGACCGCACCGGCGTCGCGGTGTTCTTCTTCGTGGTGTCCGGCTGGGTGGTCTCGCTGTGTCTGCACGAGTACGCCCACGCCCGCACCGCGCTGCACAGCGGCGACATCTCGGTGGAGGCGAAGGGCTATCTGACGCTGAACCCGCTGAAGTACACCCATGCGCTGCTGAGCATCGTGCTGCCGGTGATCTTCGTGATCATGGGCGGGATCGGGCTGCCGGGCGGCGCGGTGTTCATCGAGCGCGGCCGCATCCGGGGGCGCTGGCGGCACAGCCTGATCTCGGCGGCCGGGCCGCTGACGAACATCCTGTTCGCGGCGGTGTGCACGGCGCCGTTCTGGCTGCACGCGCTGTCCGGTGTGCCGGCGGTGTTCCGCTACGCGCTGGCCTTCCTGGCCCTGCTCCAGGTGACCGCGGCGATCCTGAACTTCCTGCCGGTGCCGGGGCTGGACGGCTACGGCGTGATCGAGCCGTGGCTGTCGCGGAAGCTGCGGCGGCAGGTGGAGCCGTTCGCGCCGTTCGGGCTGCTGGCGGTCTTCGTCTTCCTGTGGGTCCCGGAGGTCAACCGGGTGTTCTTCGACGTGGTCGACGCGGTGCTGCGCGGGCTGGGCGTCCCGGGCCTGGAGGCCGCCCTCGGCCAGGAGTACTTCCGCTTCTGGCAGGGCGAGCCGCAGCTCCCGCAGACCGGCGGCCTGATCTGAGGGCGGCCCGGTGTCAGCCGGCTGCCCGGGCCTGCTCGGCCTTCGCCTTGCGTACGTAGAACCACGCCATGTTGCTGGAGATGCCCGCCAGCAGAATCCAGACGACGCCGACGAAGCTGCCCTCCACGAAGGCGACGACGGCCGCGGCGACGGAGAGGACGCACACGGCGAGAGCCATCAGGGCGAGTCGCCGGGCCGGGCCGGACGGGGGCAAGAGGGACATGCGGTCGGCTCCTGTCGGGAGTGGTCGGACCTCCCCAGTGTCCCCCATGCCCGCGCTGCCCCCGCCCCCGGCCCGGCCCCGTCCCTCAGACGTCCGTGACCCGCAGGCCCGCGTGCGCCTTGTAGCGGCGGTTGACCGAGATCAGGTTGGCGACCAGCGACTCGACCTGGTGGGCGTTGCGCAGCCGGCCCGCGAAGACGCCGCGCATCCCGGGGATACGGGCGGCCAGCGCCTGTACGACATCGGTGTCGGCGCGGGACTCCCCGAGCACCATCACATCGGTGTCGATCTGCTCGGTCTCCGGGTCCTGGAGCAGCACCGCGGACAGGTGGTGGAAGGCGGCGGTGACCCGGGCCCCGGGCAGCAGGGCGGCGGCCTGCTCGGCGGCGCTGCCCTCCTCCGGCTTCAGCGCGTAGGCGCCCTTCTTGTCGAAGCCGAGCGGGTTGACGCAGTCGATGACGAGCTTGCCGTCCAGTTCGCCGGCGAGCGCCTGCAGGGTCTTGGCATGGCCGTCCCAGGGCACCGCGACGATCACGATGTCGCTGCGCCGGGCGCACTCGGCGTTCTCCGCGCCCTCGATGCCCAGGCCGAGTTCACCGGCGGCGGTCTGCGCGCGTTCGGCGGCCCGGGAGCCGATGATCACCTTCTGGCCGGCCCTGGCCAGCCGGTAGGCCAGGCCGCGGCCCTGGTCACCGGTGCCGCCGAGGACACCGACCACCAGCCCGGAGACGTCCGGGAGGTCCCAGGGATCGCGCTGGAGGGCGGCCTTCGCACGGGTCGCGGCGTTCGGGGACCGGGAAGCGTCAGGAGTAGTCATGACAGCGATAGTGTCACGCCCCGCCACCGCCGCTCCTCAGGCCTTCACACTGCCCTCGGTCAGCCCCGTACGCCAGTACCGCTGGAGCACCGTCATCAGCACCATCAGCGGCACCACGGACAGGAACGCGCCGCCCACCGTGTACTGGTAGAGCACCGGTTGGCGGTCGGCGTAGCCGGTCCAGGAGGTCAGGCCCAGCTGGACCGGATAGAGGCCGGAGTCCGAGAGCATCACCAGCGGCAGGAAGTAGTTGTTCCAGATGTGCACGAACTGGAAGAGGAAGACGGTGACCAGCGCCGGGGTCATCAGCCGCAGCCCGAGCCCGCCGAAGATCCGGGCCTCGCCCGCGCCGTCGATCCGGGCCGCCTCCAGCAGCGAGTCAGGGACCGCGGCGGCCGCGTAGATCCGGCAGAGGTAGACGCCGAACGGGCTGACCACGCTGGGGATCAGCACCGCCCCGTAGGTGTTGGCCAGGCCCATCGCGCTGAAGAGGAAGTAGAGCGGCAGGGCCAGCGCGGTGCCGGGGATCAGCACTCCGGCGAGCACCACGCTGAAGAGCGCCTCCCGGCCCCGGAACGGGAATTTCGCCAGCGCGTAGCCGGCCGCGGCGGACAGCAGGGTGGCGCAGACCGCGCCGATCCCGGCGTAGAGGAGGGAGTTGGCGAACCAGCGGGCATAGATGCCGTGGTCGTAGGTGAGGACGTCGGTGAGGTGGCCGACGGGGTCCGGGTGGTCGGAGAACCAGAAGCCGAAGGTGCCGAAGAGATCGGCGCTGTTCTTGGTGGCGGAGACGGCCAGCCAGTAGACGGGCACCAGGAAGTAGAGCGCGGCGACGGTCAGCAGCGAGGCGGTGATGATCCGGTGGCGGACCGGGGGCCGGCTCATCCGCGTTCCTTGGCGCGCGCGCCGGTCAGCCGCAGGAAGCCGAACGACAGGACGCACGCCACCAGCGCGAGCAGCACCGCCTCGGCCGCCGCCGCATGCGGGTCGTTGCCGACGAACGCCTGGCTGTAGGCGTGCAGGTTGGGGGTGTAGCCGGAGTCGATGGAGGAGGCCAGCGGGCGCAGCACCATGGGTTCGGCGAACAGCTGGAGGGTGCCGATGATGCTGAAGACACCGGTGAGCACCAGCGCGGGCCGGATCAGCGGGATCTTGAGGTACCGGGCGACCTGCCAGGCGTTCGCCCCGTCGATCCGGGCCGCCTCGTACAACTCCCCCGGTACGGACTTGAGCTGGGCGATCAGCACCAGCATGTTGTAGCCGGTGAACTGCCAGGTCACGATGTTGGCGAGGGACCACAGGACGGTGCCGCGGGAGAGGAAGTCGAGGTCCCAGCCCACGGAGTCGGCGATCTTCACCAGCGGGCTGATGCCCGGTACGTACAGGAAGCCCCAGAGGATCGAGGCGATCACGCCGGGCACCCCGTACGGCAGGAAGAAGGCGCTGCGGAAGAAGGGGACGGCGCGGGCGCTCGCGCTCTCCAGCAGCAGGGCCAGGGCGGTGGCGAGCACGATCATCAGCGGGATCTGGACGGCGCCGAAGAGCAGCACCCGGCCGAAGCCGGCCAGGAACCGGTCGTCGGAGAGCGCCTGGGCGTAGTGGGCGAGGCCGGCGAAGACCTCGCGCTCCTGGCCGCCGAGGCCGAGCGGGCCGGTCCGTTCGGTGGTGAACAGGCTCTGGTGGAGGGCGTAGCCGATCGGGGCGAGGAAGCAGAGGCCGAAGAGGGCGAAGAACGGCAGCACGAAGACGGCCGCGGCACGGGCGTTGCGGGCCCCGGTGCGGGAGGCGCGGCGCCGGGCCCGGCGGGCCGGACGCGCGGTGAGCGGTTCCGGCCGGCTCAGGGTGTCCCGGCTCACCCGCCGCTCTCCACCTTCAGGCCCTTGCCCCTGAGGTCGGCGAGGGTCTGGCCCTGCACCTTGGTCAGCACCGAGCGGAAGGAGCCGCCGTCGGCGAGCGCGTCGGTGAAGGCGTCGCCGAGCCGCTGGTAGAGAGTGTCCACGCCGGGCCCCCACCGCCAGCTGGTGTCGACCTGCGCACCGGCGTCCGCGAAGACCCTGCTGTACGCCTGGCCGCCGAAGAAGTCCTTGTCGACGTCGAGGTCGGTGGTGGCGTAGCCCTTCTTGGCGCTGGGGAAGCCGTAGCCGCCGTCGATCAGCAGCGCGACGGACTCCGGGTCGGTGTTGAGCCAGACCGCGAACTCCAGGGCGTCCTTGGGGTAGCGGGCCTTGGCGAAGACGGCCGTGGTCGAGCCGCCCCAGTTGGCGGAGGCCCGCTCGCCCGCCTTCCACTGCGGCAGCGGTGCGGCCCGCCACTTGCCCTTGGTGCCCGGGGCGTTGCCGGCCAGCAGGGCGTCGCCCCAACTGGCGCCCACCCAGGCGGGGATGGCGCCGGTCTGCAGGTCCCGGTACCAGGCGTTCTGCCGGTCCGGGATGGTCTTGACGAGCTTCCGCCGGACCAGGGACTCCCAGTAGTCGGCGACCCTGCGGGTGGGTTCGTCGTCGAGGTGCACGACCCAGGTGTCGCCGTGCGTGGCGTACCACCTGGCGCCGGCCTGCCAGGCGAGGCCGGCGAAGCGGTTGCCGTTGGTGGGCGCGAAGGTCTCGATCCAGGCGCCCTTCCTGCGGACGGCCCTGGCGGCGGTCTCGTACTCGTCCCAGGTCCGCGGCACCGCCACGTCCCACTTGTCGAAGAGGTCCTGGCGGAGGAACAGGCCCATGGGCCCGGAGGCCTGCGGGATGGCGTAGACGCTCGTGCCGAAGACGGACTGCTGCCACTGCCAGCCGATGAACTTGTCCTTGTGGCGGGCGGCGCCGAGCGGGGCGAGGTCCAGCAGCCCGTTGTCGAGGAGGAAGCCGGGGACGACCGGGAATTCGATCTGGCCGAGGTCGGGCGGGTTGCCGGCCTTGATGGCGGCGTGCATCTTCGCGTACTGCTGGCCGTTGACGGCCGACACCTTCTCGACCTCGACCTGGACGTCCGGGTGCTTGCGGTTCCACAGGTCGACGGGCTTGTCGATGCCCGGCACCCAGGACCAGAAGGTCAGGCTGATCTTCTGCCCCTTCCTGCGCTCCTGGGGTGCCCGGCCGTCGTCACCGTCGCCGCAGCCGGCGAGCGCGAAGCCGGCGGCGAGGGCGGCCGCCCCGCCCAGGACCGTTCTGCGGTGCATGGCGTTGCTGGTCATGTCGGCTCCTCCACGGGGTGCGGCGGAAGGTGAGCGCCGGGCGCGCGCCGGTGCCGCCGGGTGCGCGGGGCGGTCCGGCACGGTCGCGGGCGGGGTGGGCGAGGGCGCCGGAGTGCGGTACGCGGCGGGCGCGGGCGGTGTCCGCGGGCCGTACGGGGGCGAGAGCGGGGGCGGCGGAGTGGCCCGGCGGGCAGTACGGCACGGAGCTCTCGTACGCCATGGGTCACCCCCAACGGGCAAGGACGTAGGATGTCCCTTGTCCTGCGGCGACCATAGGGAGTGCCCAACAGGCCGTCAAGATGCCCCACATGGCGCCTTTTCGGCCCGGCGACGGCCTCACCGACACCGGGTGACATCCCGGTGAACGGGCGCGCCCGCGCCCGCACCGGTGCCGTGCCGGCGCACCGCCGCCGCCCCCTCGGTCAGCTCACTGCTCGGCCAGCCGGCGCCGGATGGAGTCGAAGTGCCGGTGCATCGCCTCGACGGCCCGGTCCCCGTCGCGCGCCTCCAACGCGTCCACGATCTCCTGGTGCTGACGGTGCGTCACCATCGGGTCGGGCCGGTCGTCGGAGAGGTCCTCCCGCACCCGGCGCAGCGCCGCCCAGAACGCGTCCAGCACCTCGCTCAGCAGGTGGTTGCCCAGCGAGCGGTAGAGGGCGAGGTGGAAGGCCCGGTCGGTGGCGCTCTGCACCTGCCCGCCGCGCGCCTCCTCCGCCATCCGCTGCACCAGCCCCTTGAGGACGGTGAGGTCCTCGGCGGGCAGCGTGCGGGCCACGGTGCCGATCAGCCCCGCCTCCAGCGCCTCGCGGACCTCCATCAGCTCGTACAGGCTCGACTCGCCCTGGCGGTGGCGGACCGCGGCCCGGAAGGCGACGCCCTCGACGAACGGCTCCAGGGTGAGCGGGCCGACGTAGGTGCCGAAGCCGTGCCGGATCTCCACGATCCGCATGGCCTGGAGCGCCTTGAGCGCCTCGCGCACCGAGTTGCGGCTGACGTCGAGCAGGCCGACCAGCTCGGCCTCGGTGGGCAGCGGGTCACCCGGCGTCAGCCGGCCCTGCAGGATCAACTGCTTGATCCGGTCCTGCACATCCTCGGCCATCGTCCCTCGCGCCATGGAATCTCCCTCTCCCGCTCCCGCGCCGGCCGGACCGACGACCCCTCCGCCACCTGCCCCGCCGTACCCGCTGATCCTTGACCGCCCGCCTGTGAACAGGTCTATTGTGCTCGACATAGGACATCCCATGTCCTGTCCGATCGGAGCCCGGAGCGCCCATGGCACTGCCCGCCCCCCTGCACGGCGTCATCCCGCCGGTCTGCACCCCGCTCGACCCGCGCGGCGAGATCGACACCGCCTCCCTGGCCCGCCTGGTGCACCACCTCGTCGACGGCGGGGTGCACGGCCTGTTCGCCCTCGGCTCCACCAGCGAGGTCGCGTACCTGACCGACGCCCAGCGCGGCACCGCCCTGGAGGCCGTCCTCAAGGCCGCGGACGGCCGGGTCCCGGTGCTCGCCGGGGTCATCGACACCACCACCCCGCGGGTGCTCGACCACGCCCGGACCGCCGCCGCCCTCGGCGCCGACGCCCTGGTGGCCACCGCGCCCTTCTACACCCGCACCCACCCCCGGGAGATCGCCGCCCACTTCCGCCATCTCCGCACGGCCGTGGACCTCCCGCTCTTCGCCTACGACATCCCGGCCGCCGTGCACAGCAAGCTGTCCCCGTCGCTGGTGCGGGAGCTGGCCGGGGACGGCACCCTCGCCGGGCTCAAGGACAGCAGCGGCGACGAGGGTTCGCTGCGCCGGCTGCTGACCGCGCTCGGCGGCCGCACCGCCCGCCGCACCGGCCCCGCCCCGGGCTTCTCGGTCCTCACCGGTTCCGAACTGACCGTGGACGCGGCCCTGTTGGCGGGCGCCGACGGGGTCGTCCCCGGTATCGGCAACGTCGATCCGGCGGCCTATGTGCGCCTCTACGACGCCGCCCGGGCCGGGGACTGGGAGCGGGCCGCCGCCGAACAGGAGCGCCTGGTCTCCCTCTTCTCCCTCGTCGACGTCGGCCCGGAGAGCGAGATGGGCCGCAGCTCCTCCGCCCTGGGCGCGTTCAAGGCGGCGCTGCACCTCCTCGGCGTGATCGACCGGGGCGCCACCGCCTTCCCACAACGCCCGCTGAGCGCAGCGGCCGTGGCGGAAGTGGGACGTCTGCTCACCGCCGCCGGCCTGCGGCCCGTCCGGTAGGCCCCGCGACGCGGCGGCGGGACCGGCCGGCGCCCTCGGCCCGTCCGCCCTCCGCCCGCATCCCGTACGGGTGACGCCCGGGGAAACCCCGTACGGAACGGCCCGTGCCGCGGCAGGATGCCGGGCCATGGATGCCGTACGGGTCGCCCTGTTGCGTGAGGTTCTCGCCGGGACGGAGTGGGTGCAGGCCACCCGCCGCTTCGCGGGATCGCTGCGCGGTGCCGTCGCCCCGCACGGCGGCGGGCTGCTGCTGGTCGGCTGTGCCGCGTACGAGCCCTGGCACCTGGCCGCGCACCTGGACGACGAGGCCGCCTGGTCGGGTCTGTCCGAGCTGTCGCCGACCCTGGTACGCCATCGCGTCCCCGGCGGGGCACCGGCCCATCTGGCCGTGGGGCTCGGCCGGTTGGCGGCTTCCGGGCGCGGCGAGACGCTGCTGGTCGTGACGCCGGAGCAGCCGGGCGCCGAGCTGCTGGAGCGGGTGCACGACGCCCGCAGGAACGGGGCGACGGTGCTCGCCCTGGACGGCGGCGACCGCGATCTGCACGCACTGGCCCATGACGCGCTCGCCGCGCCGCCGCCCCCGCCCGACGGCACGGACGGGGCGCCCGGGGACCTCGACCTGGACACGCTCCAGCATCTGGTGAGCGCGGCCGCCGGGGAGAACAGCCTGCCCGCGCCCCGCCGGCACCGCCGCTTCCGCGACCGCCTGGCCCGCCTCGCCGACGGACTGACCGCTCCCCCGCCGCCCCGCTGGTGACCCCGCGCGGCCCGCCCGGCGGCCAAAACCCTTTGCGCCGGTCCGTTCCGGTGCGCACGATGGTGCCCCGTGACCTCGGACCACATCCCCCTCTCGACACCCCCACCCCCTGAACGCCCCGCCCGCCGGCGGCTCTCCGCGCTGCTGCCGGATCTGGCGCCCTGGCGCTCCTCACGTGACTTCCGGCTGATGTGGTGCGCGGGCCTGGTCACGGTCTTCGGCAGTTCGCTGTCCTTCGTGGCCCTGCCGCTGCAGCTGAAGGAACTGACCGGCTCCACGCTCGCGGTCGGGGCGCTGGGCGCGGTGGAGCTGGTCCCGATGATCGTCTTCGGCCTCTACGGCGGGGCGCTCGCGGACTCCTTCGACCGCCGTCGGCTGGTCCTGTGGAGCGAGGTCGCGCTCGGCCTGGTCGCCGTGCTCCTGCTGGTCAACAGCCTGCTGCCGCACCCGATGGTGTGGCCGCTGTACGCGGCCGCGGCGGCGACCAGCGCGCTGACCGGTATGCAGCGACCGGCCCTGGACTCGATCGTGCCGCGGATCGTCCCGCACGAGCAGCTCCCCGCGGCCGCCGCCCTGAACGCGCTGCGCTGGCAGATCGGCTCCATCGCCGGGCCCGCGCTGACCGGCGGGCTGCTGGCGGTCGCCGGACCGCGCTGGGCGTACGCCGTCGACGCGGCCACCTTCGCGGTCTCGGTGCTGCTCACCCTGAGGCTGGCGCCGTCGCCCGCCTCGCACGACGCCGAGCGGCCGTCGCTGCGCGCGATCGCCGAGGGCGCGCGCTACGCCTGGAGCCGTAAGGAGCTGCTCGGCACCTACGCCATCGACGTCCTCGCGATGCTGTTCGCCTACCCCCTGGCGATCTTCCCGTTCCTCGCCGACGACCTCGACGCGCCCTGGGCCCTGGGGCGTGGGGGCACCTCCCGCGCCCTTAAGGCGTGGGGGAGTACGCGGCGCTGCCGGCCGGCGGGCTCCTGGTGAGCCTGACCAGCGGCTGGACCTCGCGCATCCACCGGCAGGGCCGCGCGATCGCGCTGGCCGCCGCGGGCTGGGGCCTGGCGGTGACCGCTGCCGGGCTGCTGCACCAGGTCTGGCTGGTGCTTCTCCTGCTGACCGTGGCCGGTGCCTGCGACATGATCAGCGGCATCTTCCGCTCGGCGATGTGGAACCAGACCATCCCCGACGCGCTGCGCGGGCGGCTGGCCGGTATCGAGCTGCTGTCGTACTCGGCGGGCCCGCAGCTGGGCCAGGTCCGGATCGGCGGTATGGCGGCACTGACGAGCGTGCGGGCGTCGGTGTCCCTGGGCGGCCTGCTGTGCTGTGCGGGGGTCGGGCTGCTGGCGCTCGGGCTGCCCAAGCTGATGGCGTACGACGCCAGGACGGACGAGCACGCCCGGCGGATGCGGGAGCAGCGGGCCGCCGCTGCCGGGGCCCCCGGCCAGGACGGCGGCGCTCCGGCTCCGGACGCGGACCGGGCACCGGCCTGAGGGCGGCGGGGCGGTGGCGCGACGGGACGCCGCGCCACCGCCCCTTCACGCGCTACGCGTCCTCGCCGGCGCCCTTGCCCGCGTCGCTGTCATGCCACTTCGGGTCGGTCTCCCACTCCAGGTTCCGTTCCCGGGCGGTCTCCATGGCGTGCGCCGCTTCCTCGCGGGTGCCGTAGGGGCCGAAGCGGTCGGCGGCGCGGCACTCGGGCCCCTCTTCGACCGTCTGGTGCTTGAGGCAGTAGTACCACTCGCCCGGCTTACCGACCGTACGCCTCTTGAACAGCGCCATTGCCGCCTCCTGTGGATATTCCGTGCCACCATCCTGCCCGACGGCCCGCGGATACACTCGCTGACATGTCTGGCCAGTCACTTCTTGCCCCGGGGAAGATCTCCCCCACCCGCCCCGTCCCCGCCTCGATCCCGCGCCCCGAGTACGTCGGGAAGGACGCACCCACCCCTTACACGGGGCCCGAGGTGCAGGACGCCGAAACGATCGAGAAGATGCGGATCGCCGGCCGGATCGCCGCGCAGGCCATGGCGGAGGCCGCCAAGCTGATCGAGCCGGGTGTGACCACCGACGAACTGGACCGGGTCGCCCATGAGTTCATGTGCGACCACGGCGCCTACCCGTCCACGCTCGGATACCGCGGCTTCCCCAAGTCGCTGTGCTCCTCGCTCAACGAGGTCATCTGCCACGGCATCCCGGACTCGACCGTCCTCAAGGACGGCGACATCGTGAACCTCGACGTCACCGCGTTCATCAACGGTGTGCACGGCGACAACAACGCCACCTATCTGTGCGGTGACGTGGACGAGGAGTCCACGCTGCTGGTCGAGCGGACCCGGGAGGCGCTCAACCGCGCGATCAAGGCCGTCAAGCCGGGCCGGCAGATCAACATCATCGGCCGGGTCATCGAGTCGTACGCCAAGCGCTTCGGCTACGGGGTGGTCCGTGACTTCACCGGTCACGGCATCAACTCGTCCTTCCACTCCGGCCTGATCGTTCCGCACTACGACAGCCCGCACCACACCACCGACATCAAGCCCGGCATGACCTTCACGATCGAGCCGATGCTGACGCTGGGGTCCTACGACTACGACATGTGGGACGACGGCTGGACGGTGGTGACCAAGGACCGCAAGCGGACCGCGCAGTTCGAGCACACGCTGGTGGTCACGGACACCGGGGCGGAGATCCTCACGCTGCCCTGACGGAAGCGGGGAGACTCTTTACCGACAGCGCGTCGGGAACAGGGGTAGGCTCGTATACCGACAGGACGTCGGGAACGGGTTGACGCGGACCACGGGTCAGGCAACCCTAAGTTCTGACGGCTCGGCGGAGCCGGCCTGTTCCCGTCCTCCCCCGAGCTCTCGAATCCGAGCAGGGGGACCCCCGCCCTCGGTCCCCGGAGGTCCGTCTTGGAAGCGTCCAGCCCGACCCCGCCCGCACCGTCCGTCCCCTTTTCGACGGTGATCCGCACCGCGTCCCATGAGCAGCACACGGAGGCCGAGAACTCCTCCTTCATGAGCGACCTGCTCGGCGGCCGGCTCGGCGTGCGGGCCTACCGGCGCTACACCGAGCAGCTGTGGTTCGTCTACCGCGCCCTGGAGGACGCCTCCGGGCCGCTCGCCGGCGACCCGGTCGCGGGCCCCTTCCTCCGCCCGGAGCTGGCCCGCACCGCCGCGCTGGAGCGCGACCTCGCCCACCTCGGCGGGCGGTCCTGGCAGACCGGCCTGACCCCGCTGCCGGCCACCGCCGCCTACGCGGACCGGGTGGCGGCCTGCGCCCGTGACTGGCCGGCCGGCTTCGTCGCCCACCACTACACCCGCTACCTCGGCGACCTCTCCGGCGGCCAGATCATCCGCGGCACCGCGGAGAAGACCTGGGGCTTCGCCCGCAAGGGCGACGGGGTGCGCTTCTACGTCTTCGAGGACATCCCCAACCCCGCCGCCTTCAAGCGGGAGTACCGGGCGCTGCTGGACGCACTGCCCGTGGACGACCTGGAGAAGCAGCGGGTGGTCGACGAGTGCAAGCGGGCCTTCCGGCTGAACAGCGCGGTCTTCCGCGAGCTGGGCGCACAGTTCCCGCTGACCGCGTAGCGCGCGGACGTGCCCCGCGCCGCGTCAACCGCCTCCGGGTGTCTGCCCGTTGACCCTGCGCGCAGTCGTGGCCGCCGGGGGTTACGGCACGCCGCGGCGCACCCGCCCCCACGGCGACGGTGCCGTCGGGGCGCGGGAAGCCCCGGGCGCGGACCACGCCCGCGGCCTCGTCCTGCCAGCCGCCCCAGGGTCCGCGGCAGCCAGGCCACACCGACCAGCGGATGGCCGGCGAACGTGAGGGGGACGCTCGGGGTGTGGATGTCCACGGTGCCCCGGGCGGCGTCGTCGAGGAACACGGTCTCGCTGAAGCCGAGTTCGGCGGCGAGCGCGGCACGGGCGGCGGCGCCGGGGAGGGCGGACCCGTCGCGGACCACCCCCAGCGCGTTGCCGCCGCCCCCGTCCGGTCCGCAGAACACCCGGAGCACGTCAAGATCGGTCATCGGGACAGTGAACAGCAGATCCGGGAGCGGGGGGGGCGGCGGCCGGACAGCGACGCCGCATTTCGGGCAGTCAGGGACCTTTGAGGGCGGCGGCCCTTACCTTGACCGGCGCATGGCGGTTCCGTGACCGGGGGTCGGTCAATCCGTGATCGGGCCGTTGTGCATGAGAGCGGGATCACTCGACAGCCGGGGCAGAAATAGGTAAGCCTCAGATAAGTTAGGCCCGCCTTAGTGGCCCTCACGGCCCGTGTCTATCGTTCCGTACGTCGTTTCCGTCCGTCCGAGCCCGCCTGGAGCCCCGTATGCGTGCCCTTCGCCCCTCCGCCGTCGCCGCCCTCGCCGCGGCCACGGCCGTCACCGCCGTCGCCGGCTGCGCCGCGAAGAACGACGGCAAAGAGGGCGGCGGCAAAGGCACCATCGAGGTGACCGCGACCGACAGCAGCTGTGAGCTGTCCGCCAAGGAGTTCCCCGCCGGGCATGTCCGGTTCGCGGTGCAGAACAAGGGCTCCAAGGTCACCGAGGTGTACGTCTACGCGCCCGGCGACCGGATCGTGACCGAGCGGGAGAACATCGGTCCCGGCACCCGTACGGAGATCACCGCCGAGATCAAGGCCGGTACGTACGAGATCGCCTGCAAGCCGGGCATGAAGGGCGACGGCATCCGCCAGAAGGTGACCGCCGGCGGCAAGGGCGCGAGCGCGAAGCGCGACCCGAAGCTGGACGCCGCGGTCGCCGCGTACCGCAAGTACGTCCAGGAGCAGGCCGACCAGACCCTCCCGGCGGCGCAGAAGTTCGCCGACGCGGTCAAGGACGGCGATGTCGAGGCGGCCAAGAAGACCTACGCGCTCTCGCGGGTCGGCTGGGAGCGCACCGAGCCGGTCGCCGAGTCGTTCGGTGACATCGACCCCAAGGTCGATGTGCGCGCCGACGGCCTGGAGAAGGGCCAGAAGTGGACCGGCTGGCACAAGCTGGAGAAGTCCCTGTGGGAGGAGAAGAAGATCTCCGGGGACGACAAGAAGCTCGCCGGTCAGCTGATCACCGACCTGAAGGACTGGCAGAAGCGGGTCGGCAAGGCCGAGATCACCCCGACCAGCATGGCCAACGGCGCCAAGGAGCTGCTCGACGAGGTCGCGACCGGCAAGGTCACCGGTGAGGAAGAGCGCTACAGCCACACCGACCTGCTCGACTTCCACGCCAATGTCGAGGGCGCCGAGAAGGCCTACGAGCTCCTGAAGCCGGTCGTCGCCAAGAACGACGCGGCGCTCGCCAAGGAGCTGGACAAGCAGTTCAAGGTGATCGGCGAGCTGCTCGACGAACACCGCGACAGCGGCACCGCCGACGGCTTCACCTCGTACGACAAGGTCGGCAAGGGCGAGCGCAAGAAGCTCTCCGACGGGGTCAACGCGCTGGCCGAGCCGCTGTCCAAGCTGGCCGCCGCCGTGGCCACCACCAAGTAGTCCGCCAGGCAAGGGGAGACGATGACGCACGACGACGGCACGTCCACCGGGACGGGCAGCACCGAGGACACCGCCGCGGTCACCGCGGCCGCGGTGACCGACGGCGGGCGGGCGCCGTCCCGCCGGGCGCTGCTCGGCTGGGGCGGCGCGGGCCTGGCGCTCGGTGCGGTCGCGGCCGGCGGGACGGCGGCGGCGCTGCACACCGGCGACGACGCCCGGCCGGCCGGCGCGGACGCGACCGCGGGCGCCGCGATCGCCTTCCACGGCAGGCACCAGGCCGGCATCGCCTCCGCGGTCCAGGACCGGCTGCACTTCGCCGCGTTCGATGTCACCACCGACGACCGTGCCGAGCTGATCGCGCTGCTCAAGGAGTGGACGAAGGCGGCGGCGCGGATGACGGCCGGCGACGCGGTCGGCGACGGCGCGGTCGGCGGGCCGGCGGAGGCCCCGCCGGACGACACCGGCGAGGCGCTCGGGTTGCCGCCGTCGCGGCTCACCCTCACCTTCGGCATCGGCCCCACGCTGTTCGAGAAGGACGGCAAGGACCGGTTCGGCATCAAGGAGCGGCGCCCCGAGGCGCTGATCGACCTGCCGCAGTTCCCCGGCGACAACCTCGACAAGGCGCGCAGCGGCGGCGACCTGTGCGTGCAGGCCTGTGCGGACGACCCGCAGGTCGCGGTGCACGCGATCCGCAACCTCGCCCGGATCGGCTTCGGCAAGGTCGCGATCCGCTGGTCGCAGCTGGGCTTCGGCAAGACGTCCTCGACGACGCCGGACGCCCAGACCCCGCGCAACATGTTCGGCTTCAAGGACGGCACCCACAACCTCGCCGGTACCGACGGCGCCGCGCTCGACAGGCATGTGTGGGTCGGGGACGGCGACGCGAAGGGCGGGGAGAGCTGGATGGCCGGCGGCTCCTACCTCGTCGCCCGCCGGATACGGATGCACATCGAGACCTGGGACCGCACCTCGCTCCAGGAGCAGGAGGACATCTTCGGCCGGAACAAGGGCGAGGGCGCACCGGTCGGCAGGAAGCACGAGCGGGACACCCCGCATCTGAAGTCGATGCTGCCCACCGCGCATGTCCGTCTGGCGCATCCGGACTCCAACGGCGGGGTGCGGATTCTGCGCCGCGGCTACTCCTTCACCGACGGGACGGACGGGCTGGGCCGGCTGGACGCGGGGCTGTTCTTCCTCGCCTACCAGCGGGACGTACGCCAGGGCTTCGTCCCGCTGCAGAAGCGGCTGGCGGCCGACGACGCGCTCAACGAATACATCCAGCACGTGGGTTCAGCGGTCTTCGCGGTGCCGCCGGGCGTCCGGGACGCGGACGACTGGTGGGGCCGGGAACTGTTCGCCTGACGCCGCCGTACCACCGCCGACGCGGCGAAGACCCGTCGTCGACTCCATGAAGGAAGGGAAGGAACCGACGTGTTCGGCAACTACCTGATCGGTCTGCGCGAGGGCCTGGAAGCCAGCCTCGTCGTCTGCATTCTCATCGCCTACCTGGTCAAGACCGGGAGGCGGGAGGCGCTGCGCCCGGTCTGGCTCGGTATCGCGCTCGCCGTGGTGCTGTCGTTCGCGTTCGGTGCGGCGCTGCAGTTCGGTTCGCAGACGCTGACGTTCGAGGCCCAGGAAGCGCTGGGCGGTTCACTGTCGATCCTCGCGGTGGGCCTGGTGACGTGGATGGTCTTCTGGATGCGGCGCACCGCGCGGCATCTGAAGCGGGAGCTGCACGGCAAGCTGGACGCGGCGCTGCAGATGGGCACCGTGGCGCTGGTGGTGACCGCGTTCCTGTCGGTGGGCCGCGAGGGCCTGGAGACCGCGCTGTTCGTCTGGACCGCCGCGCAGTCCGCGAACGACGGCGTCCGGCCGCTGGTCGGGGCGCTGCTGGGGCTGCTGACGGCCGTGGCGCTGGGCTGGCTGTTCTACCGCGGTGCGGTGCGGATCAACCTGGCGAAGTTCTTCACCTGGACCGGCGGCATGCTGGTGGTGGTCGCGGCGGGCGTGCTGGCGTACGGCTTCCACGACCTGCAGGAGGCGGACCTGCTGCCGGGGCTGACCACCCGGGCGTTCGACATCAGCGCGCAGATCCCGGCCGACAGCTGGTACGGGACGCTGCTGAAGGGCGTGTTCAACTTCCAGCCGGACCCGACCGTCCTTCAGGTCACGGTGTGGGCTCTGTATCTGGTCCCCACGCTCGCGCTGTTCCTCGCCCCCGGTAGGGTGGCGCCGAATCGTGCCACCCCGGCGGCCGCCCCGTCCGCCCCGGTCGCCCCGAAGGAGCCCGAGCCCCATGACACGCAGGTCGCCGTTCCGGGTGCCCGCAACGCTGACGTCGGCGACGGCGGCGCTGGTGATACTGAGCGGGTGCATGACGGTGCACGGCGAACGGGAGATGCTGCCGGCGGTGTCGAAGGCTGACGGCACCAAGGCCCTCACCCGCTTCACCCAGGGCTTCAACAAGGCCTACCGGCAGCTCGACCCGAAGCTGAACCCCGGCTTCGAGGCGGGTGCGCTGCTCGCCATCGACCAGGCCGGGATAAAGGCGGCACACGCCCTCCGGCCGCAGGGCAATCCGCGCTTCCCGGCGCTGGAGCTGACGGAGCCGCACTTCACCGTCCCCAAGCAGGCGGGCTGGCCGAAGTACTTCATCGCGGACGCGCTCAGCAACCGCAAGGACGCCGGTGGCCACCCGACGCGCTGGTTCCTGGTGTTCAGCCGTGACGACATCGACGAGAAGTGGCGCGCGGTCTACTTCGCGCAGTTCCCGGGCAACCAGGCGCCGGAGCTGAAGACGAAGGGCGGCTACGCCGAGGCGGTGCCGCTGGACTCCGGCTCCGGGCTGACGGTGGCGCCCGGCAAGCTGAGCCGGGCCTACGCGGACTACCTCAACACCGGCAAGGGCAGCGTGTTCGCGTCCGGTCCGCAGACCGACGGCTGGCGGGCCCGGCGCGTCAAGGACGCCCGCAAGGTCGGTTCGCGCGTCCAGTGGCAGGACACCCCCTCGGAGCATCCGCCGGTGGCGCTGCGGACCACGGACGGCGGGGCCCTGGTGTTCTTCTCGACCGTCTACCACCAGCAGCAGACGATGTTCGCCGGGGCGACGATCCGGGTGCCGGCGGAGCTTCGCGGCCTCGTGGTGGGACCGGAGAAGAAGACCAACCGGATGGCCTTCACCACCGTGTCCTCGCAGGTGGTCAAGGTGCCGGCGAAGGGCTCCGGCGAGAAGGTCACCGTCCTGAACCGGCGCGAGGGCAAGACGTCGGTCGAGCCGCTGTAAGGCCGGACCGGGCAGACGGCGAAGGGCCGCCGGGGTGCTCCCGGCGGCCCTTCGGGGTGCGTACGGCGGTGACCGGACGGTGTCCGGAACCGGTCAGCGGCCGATCGGCCAGGCGTGTGCCTCGTGGTGGTGCGGCTCGCGGTCGTTGAACTCCGCGCAGGCGTCGGTGAGCGACTCCAGCAGGGTCAGCGGGTCGGGCAGCGTCAGCTCCGGGCCGCGCAGCCAGGTCACCGCGGGCTGGTCACCGGTCAGGGTCGAGGGCGGCAGCAGCACATAGCTGCCGCGGCAGTGCCAGCGCAGGCCCGGATGCTCGTCCATGGTCTCGGGGTGGCAGTCGAGTTCGCAGGGCCACCACTCGTCCTCGTCGTCCGGGGTGCCGCGGGTGGCGGTGAAGAAGAGCATCCGGCCGTCGCCGAGACCGGCGCCGCTGAGGGCGATCGGCCCGACGTCGATGCCCGCCGCGTCCAGCCGCCCCAGGGCGCTGCGGCCCGCCTCGACGGGGACGTCCAGCACGTCCTGGGTGATGCCGGTGGCGGTGATGAAGTTGGCCTGCGGGAGGGTGCGGGCCCAGGCGGCGACCTTGTCGCGGTCGGTGGTGGCGACGGTCTGCCAGCCGAAGGAGACGGGGTGGCGGCCGGGGGTGGGACAGCCGATGCGTTCACAGGAACAGCCGTAGCCGGAGGGGTACGCCGCCGGGGCGACCGGGAAACCCGCGTCGGCCGCCGCCAGCAGCAGGTCCTCGCGGCCGCGCGCAGCCGCTGATCCCGTGTCCGTATCGCCGCCGCCCGATCCGCTCTTCGGCCGGCGCAGCCACTGGGAGAACCTGCTCTTGCGTTCCATCTATCCCCTCACTTCGAGCGGTGGTCTGGGATCAATGCTGCCACCATCCTGCTCCTCGGGTGACCGGTGTGCGTATCCGGGGTGAACGAAGGACGGATGAATACCGGCAATTCGGCTCATTGACGGCGCTCGAATGCCGTCGGCGCCCCGCCGCCCGGCCCGCTCAGTCGCGCGGGCGCACTCCCCCGAGCACCTGGTCGACCAGGGTGTCGACGAAGTCGTAGGTCAGTTCGCCGGTGCGCATCAGCCAGCGCTGTGAGAAGGGACTCAGCAGCATCTCGACGGCGATCCGCAGATCGGCGCCGGCGGCGATCTCCCCGGCCTCCTGCGCCGCCCGCAGCCGGTCGATGTAGAGCTGGGTGCCGGGCTCCATCATCCGCGCGACGAAGGTGCGGGAGAGCTGCTCGTCGTTGGCGCCGGCGGCCGCGAGGGCGCGGTAGGGGGCCTGGAAGGCCGGATCGTTGAACTCGTCGGTGGTCGCGTGCAGCACGGCCTTCAGGTCGGCGGCCAGATCGCCGGTGTCCGGCAGGCCCTCCGTGGAGTAGTCGTCGACACCGGCGGTGAACGCGTCGAGCAGGACGGCCGCCTTGGAGGGCCACCAGCGGTAGATCGTCTGCTTGCCGACCCCGGCCCGGGAGGCGATGCCTTCGATCGTGAGCTTGTCGTAGCCGACCTCGCCGACGAGGGCGAGGGCGGCATCGAAGATCGCACGCCGGGAGCGTTCGCTGCGGCGGGAGGAGTCGGGGGCTGTCTTGTTCGCCATGGCGCGGAGTCTAGCCGGGGAGAGGCGAGACGTATCGTCTTGACGAGACGCCACGTCTCACCCATAGTGGAGTCGAAGGCGAGACGAAGCGTCTCGCTGAGTCGGAGGAAGGGGATACCCATGAGCAAGGGCAACGCGGGCGGGATGCTCGGCGTCGGCGGTACCCGGAACAAGCTCTCCCGGGGCGCGCTGCGCGGCGGCGGGGGCACCGGCCGCGGCGGCCGGGGGCGGACCGAGGCGGACCGGCGCGAGGAACTGCTGCGCAGATTCCAGGAGCGGGCCCGGAAGGAGTGACCGGGCGGGGCGGGCGTGCGGCCTGGGGCGGGCCCGGCTGGGGACGGCTCGGCGGGGGCGAGCCCGTCGGGGCCGGGACCGCTGGGGGTGCGCCGGGGCCACCCGAACGGTGCACGGGCCGCGGCACGGGGGCTCCGCGCGGCGGACGATGTGGGGGCGGGTACGGGATCACGTACCCGCCCCCAGTGCGACCACCGTGCGGAGCCCTCCTTGCGTACCTCCCGGCGCAGCGCCACCCCCCGGCGCTTTCTGATGTGCCCGCCCACGTACTTCCGGGTCAGCTACTCCATCAACCCCTGGATGGACCCCGACAAGCCCGTGGACCTCGCTCTCGCCCAGGCCCAGTGGGAGGACCTGCGCGACCGCTACCGCGCGCTCGGCCACACCGTCCACGAGCTGCCGCCGCACCCCGCCTTCCCCGACATGGTCTTCGCCGCCAACGGGGCCACCGTCGTGGACGGCCGGGTCCTCGGCGCGCGGTTCGCCTTCGCCGAACGGCACGGCGAGGCCGCGGTGCACGCCGCCTGGTACCGCGGCCACGGGTTCGACGCCGTACGGGAGCCGCAGAACGTCAACGAGGGCGAGGGCGACTTCGCGGTCACCGGGTCCTGGCTGCTGGCCGGCCGCGGCTTCCGCAGCAGTCCGCTGTCCCACGCCGAGGCCCAGGAGTACTTCGCCCGCCCGGTGATCGGCCTCGATCTGGTCGACCCCCGCTACTACCACCTCGACACGGCGCTGTGCGTGCTCGACCCCGGCGGCACGGAGCCGGGGAGCGCGGAGGTCATGTACTTCCCCGGCGCGTTCTCCCCCGGGAGCCGGGCGGTGCTGGCGCGGCTGTTCCCCGACGCGCTGCTCGCCGGCCCGGCCGACGCGGCCGCCTTCGGGCTGAACGCGGTGTCCGACGGGCACCATGTGCTGCTCCCGCAGGCGGCGGTGGGGCTCTTCACGCCGCTGCGGGAGCGGGGGTACGAGCCGATCGGGATGGACCTGACCGAGCTGCTGAAGGGCGGCGGGAGCGTGAAGTGCGTGACGGGGGAGCTGCGGGTGGGGTGACTTCCCACGCTTTCGGCTGCCCCGCCGCGGTGGGGTCGGCTGTGGCGCGGGCGCACGTTTTCGGCTGTCCCGGCGTGGTGGGTTCGGGGAGCTTCCCGCCGTGGGTGGGGTTGCCGGCGCTGCCGCGCCCGTCAGTGGCGTCCGCGGGTGTTGAGGCGGGCGGCCTGGCGGGTCAGGTGGTCGCGTTCGGCGAGGTCGGTGGCCTTGTGGGCCGCCTCGGCGTAGAGCCGTGCCGCTGTCGCCGGGTCGCCGTCGCGCTCGTGGAGGTAGGCCGCCACGGCGGTGTGGCGGGGCAGCGAGTCGTCCAGTGCGGCGAGCTCGGCCAGGCCCGCGCGCGGCCCGTCGGCCTCGCCCACGGCCACCGCGCGGTTGAGCCGGACCACCGGGCTGTCGGTCAGCCGCACCAGCTCGTCGTACCACTCGACGATCTGCACCCAGTCGGTCTCCTCGGCGGTGGGCGCGTCGGCGTGCAGCGCCGCGATGGCGGCCTGGGCCTGGAACTCGCCCAGCCGGTCGCGGGCGAGAGCCGCCTGCAGGATCGCGACGCCCTCGGCGATCACCGCGGTGTCCCACCGGCCGCGGTCCTGCTCGGCGAGCGGCACCAGGCTCCCGTCGGGCGCGGTCCGGGCCGCGCGCCGGGCATGGTGGAGCAGCATGAGGGCGAGCAGCCCCGCCACCTCGGGGTGGTCGATCGCGGCCGCGAGCTGCCGGGTGAGCCGGATGGCCTCGGCGGCGAGGTCGATGTCACCGGAGTAGCCCTCGTTGAAGACCAGGTAGAGGACGCGCAGCACGGTGGCGACGTCACCGGGCCGGTCGAACCTCGCCCCGGAGACGGTGCGCTTGGCCCGGCTGATGCGCTGCGCCATGGTCGCCTCGGGCACCAGGTAGGCCCGGGCGATCTGGCGGGTGGTCAGTCCGCCGACGGCGCGCAGCGTGAGCGCGACCGCGGACGACGGGGTGAGCGACGGGTGGGCGCACAGGAAGTAGAGCTGGAGTGTGTCGTCCACCGCCGGCGCGGGCCCGGGCGCCGGCTCCTCGTCGAGACGGTCCTCGCGCCGGCGGCGGGCGGCGTCCGCCCGGGTCGCGTCGAGGAACCGGCGCCAGGCCACGGTGACCAGCCAGCCCTTCGGGTCCCGCGGAGGGTCGGCCGGCCAGGTCCGCAGGGCCTCGACCAGGGCGTCCTGTACCGCGTCCTCGGCCGCCGCGAAGTCGGCTCCACGGCGGACGAGGATCGCGAGGACGCTGGGCGTGAGGCTCCTCAGCAGGACCTCGTCCACCTCAGTGGCACTCCGTGATGGTGGGCGACGCGGTCAGGAACGGGCGCACCTCCAGCCACTCGTGGATCGGCTTCCCGCCTGCTCCGGGGGCGGCCGACAGTTCCCCGGCCAGCTCGACGGCGCGGTCATGGCTGTCGACGTCGATCACCATCCAGCCGGCGATGAGGTCCTTGGTCTCGGCGAACGGGCCGTCGGTGACCGGCGGGCGCCCCTCGCCGTCGTACCGGACCCACGACCCCTCGGGGGCGAGCGCCTGGCCGTCGACGAACTCGCCGGTCTTCTCCAGCCGGGCCGCGAAGTCGTTCATGTACTGCACGTGTGCCGAGATCTCTTCCGGCGTCCACCGTTCCATGGGCACGTCGTTCACCGCCGCCGGAGCGCCGCGGTAGTGCTTGAGCAGCAGGTACTTGGCCATCGTGAGTCTCCTCGGTGCGGGTGCGACCCATTGTGGTCGCGTTCACCCCGGGGACGGAGCGAGGCGCGGCTTCTCGACATCGCCCGCCGATTTTCTTCCCACTCTTTTCGGCCTGCCCGCCGTGGCTTCGGCGGGAGGGGGTGTGGGGTCAGTCCTGGGGCCAGGGGTCGCCCCAGGATGTGTCGCGGGCGGTGCGGTAGTGGGTGCCCTGGCGCTTGGTGACCGTGGTCCGCTGCAGGGACTCGTGGGCGGTGCACAGGTCCAGGAGGACCTGGCCCTTGCGGAGTTGGGGCTTGCGGACGACGCGGGCCGGCGCGGGGGTGGCGTCGAGGGTGGTGGCGGCGACGTAGCTGAACTTCTCGTCCTCGTACGGGAGGGAGCCGCCCTTGACCTGGCGGTGGAGGGAGGAGCGGCTGACCCGGGCGGAGAAGTGGCACCAGTCTTCACCGGGGACTATGGGGCAGGTGTCGCTGTGCGGGCAGGGGGCGACGATGCGCAGGCCGGCCTCGATGAGCTGGGTGCGGGCCTCGCGGATGCGGAGGTAGCCGTCGGGGGTGCCGGGTTCGATCAGGACGACGGCGCGGGCCGCGGCGGCCGCGGCGACGACGGCGCGGCGGTCCTCGGGGCGGAGTTCGCCCAGGACGTAGGAGACCGTGACCAGGTCCGTGCCGTCGGGGACGGTGAGGCCCTCGCCGATGGTCTGCCGTTTCCAGGTGCTGTCGGGGACCGTCCTGGCGGCCAGCTCCCGGCCGAGGTCCAGGGCGGGCTGGGCCCAGTCCAGGACGGTGCTGTGGTGGCCTTCCCAGGTGGCGGCGGTGGCCCAGGTGGCGGCGCCGGTGCCGCCGCCGATGTCCACATGGGTGGCCGGCGACCAGTCCGGGACCCGGGCGGCGAAGGCGGTCAGCGCGGCCCGTACGGCTTCGAAGGTGGCCGGCATGCGGTAGGCGGCGTACGCGGCGACGTCCGCGCGGTCGCGCAGGACCGGGGCGTCGGTGGGCGTGCGGCCCCGGTAGTTGGTGATCAGCCGGTCGACTGCCTGCGCGGCCTGTTTGGGCGGCAGGCCGTCGAGCAGGCCCGCCAGTGCGGCGCGCAGTTCCTCGTGCATGGGGGAAATTCTACGGCGCCCCGCGGCGTGCCCCGCCTGGTCAGCCGCGGGCCGCCGCACGGGCCAGCCGGGTGGCGGCCGCGGCGCGCGGCGCGCTGCCGCCGTCCCGGCGGCGGGGGTGGACGGTGTTGGCGAGCAGGACGAGGAAGGTGTCGGTGGCCCGGTCCAGGACCAGGCTGGTGCCGGTGAAGCCGGTGTGCCCGGCCGCGCCGCGGCCCGCCAACTCGCCCATGAAGTACGGCTGGTCGACGCCGAAGCCGAGGCCGGGCGGGTCGAGGAGGGCGGCGACGGTGCCGGGGCGGAGAATCCGGGCGGTGCCGTAGGAGCCGCCGTTGAGCAGGGTGCGGCACAGGACGGCCAGGTCCTGGGCGGTGGAGAAGAGCCCGGCGTGGCCGGCGACGCCGCCCAGCGCCCAGGCGTTCTCGTCGTGCACCTCGCCGCGGATCATGCCGCGGTCCGCCTTGGCCCAGGGCCGCCGCTGGTCCTCGGTGGCGGCGACGCCCTGCGGTGCCAGCGGCCCGTACGAGGTGCTGGTCATGCCCAGCGGGCCGGTGATGCCCTCGCGGATCAGGGCGTCGAGCCGGTGCCCGGTGCGCTGCTCCAGGATCAGCTGGAGGGCGATGAGGTTGAGGTCGGAGTAGCGGTGGACGGGGGCCCGGCCGCCGCTCGGGGCGGCTGCCTCCCGCCACAGCAGCGCCAGTTGGGCGGCGCGGTCCCGGTGGTCGTAGAAGGGGAGCTCGGGGGCGAGTCCCGAGGTGTGGGTGAGCAGCTGCCGGACGGTGATGCCGGTCGCGAAGGCGGGCAGCTCGGTCCGGACCTCGTCGTCGAGGGTCAGCCGGCCGCGTTCGGCCTGCTGGAGCGCGGCGACGGCGGTGAAGAGCTTGGTGAGCGAGGCGAGGTCGAAGACCGTGCCGACCCGCATCGGCTCCCACTGGTCGCGGGGCAGATCGACGGCGCGGTCGTGCTCGGGGTCGTAGGCCCGGTGGCGCAGTGCCCAGCCGGCGGCGGCCTCGGCGGCGACGACCGCGCCCCGGCCGGCCAGCACGACGACGCCGGGGGCCCAGGGCGGCCGGCCCTCGGGCAGCGCCCGCACCCCGCGGACCAGCCGTTCGATCCAGCCGGGGTCCAGGCCCGCGCGGGCCGGTGTGCCGTAGGTGAGTGCCGTTGCGTTCAGAGCCTGGTCCTCTCGCCCGCCGTGCTCCCGTTGCTGTCCCCCCTACGCTGCCACGGGCGGCACATTCCCAGGAAGCTCACGAGCGCCAACACGGCGCAGGAGAGCTGTACGAGGGCCATCGGTACGGCCGTCCGCTCGCCCGCGATACCCACCAGCGGGGAGGCCACCGAGCCGAGGAGGAAGGTGGAGGTGCCCAGCAGCGCGGAGGCGGAGCCGGCCGCGTGCGGGGTGCGCAGCAGCGCCAGGGTGTTGGTGCTCGGCATGACCAGGCCCATCGAGGCCATCAGGACGAAGAGGCCGGCGGCCGTCGGGGCCAGACCGACGGGCCCGAAGACACCGGCGGACATCAGGAGCAGGGCGGTCGCGGCGAGCGTGATCAGCGCCAGGCCGGTGCCCAGCACCTTGTCCAGGCGGACCCGGCCGACCAGCAGCTTGCCGTTGATCTGGCCGAGGGCCACCAGGCCGACCGAGTTGAGGCCGAAGAGCAGGCTGAAGACCTGCGGCGAGGCCCCGTGGATCTCCTGCACCACGAACGGCGAGGCGGAGATGTAGGCGAAGAGGGCGGCGAACGCGAAGGCGCCGACCAGGACGTAGCCGGAGAAGACCCGGTCGGCGAGCAGATCGCGCATGGTGCGCAGGGTCTGGCCGAGGCCGCCGGAGTGCCGGCGCGCGGGCGGCAGCGTCTCGTCGAGCTTGCGCCACACCACGAGGGTGAGCGCCACCCCGACGGCGGTGAGGACGACGAACACGCCGCGCCAGTCGGTGAACCGCAGGATCTGGCCGCCGATGAGCGGGGCGACGACCGGCGCCACCCCGGAGATCAGCATCAGGGTGGAGAAGAACCGGGCCATCGCCACGCCGTCGTACAGGTCGCGGACCACGGCCCGCGCGATGACGATGCCGGCCGCGCCCGCCAGCCCCTGCAACAGGCGGAAGGCGATGAGGAGTTCGGCGTTGGTGGCGAGCGCGCACAGGGCGGTGGCCAGGACGTAGATCACCATGCCGGCCAGCAGCGGGCGGCGGCGCCCCCACTTGTCGCTCATCGGGCCGACGATCATCTGGCCCAGCGCCATGCCCGCCAGGCAGGTGGTGAGGGTGAGCTGGACGGTGGCGGCCGGGCTGTGCAGGGCGGAGGTGACCTGCGGCAGGGCCGGGAGGTACATGTCCATGGAGAGCGGCGGGACCGCCGTGAGGCCGCCGAGGACGAGGGTGACGAGGAGGCTGGTGCGGCGGGACGCGGCCGGTGCTGCTGCCGCGCCCCGCTCGGCTATGTCGGGAAGGTCCTGGGTCTCGGCCGCGCCGGGCTCCGTCATACGGGTCTCCATGGGATAGATGGCTGCACCATGGTGTCACGCGTGTGACGGCTTCCGACCGGTTTCGGACCGGTCCTTTGGGCCTAGGACGGATGTCCCGGATCAGGCCGGCTTCAGCCCCGGGTCGCCCGCCTCGGAGACGAAGGAGGCGGCGGTGCGCACCGGCGCCCCGGGGGTGGTGACGGCGGACACCGTGCGGTAGTCGGCGCGGGCGGTGTCCTGGTCCAGGGTGACGGCGAGGTAGCCGCGCCGGCCGTTGTAGAACTTCAGGTGCGGGTTGGCGGCCAGGTAGGTGTCCCAGTTGGCGGGCTTGTCCGCGCCGTCCTTGCCGCTGGCGATCGACGTGGTGACGAGCTCCACCCCCGCGGTGCGCGAGCCGGGGTCCTTGAAGTCCTTCTTGATGTCGAAGGCGTAGTGGACGTGTACGTCGCCGGTGAGGACGACGAGGTTGTCCACGCCCGCCGACTCGGCGCCCTTCAGCACCCGGTCGCGGGAGGCCGCGTAGCCGTCCCAGGCGTCCATGCTCAGCTGGTAGCCGGGGCCGGTGGCGTTGCGCCGCTCGGAGAAGGTGACCTGCTGCGGCAGCACGTTCCAGCGTGCGGAGGACTGCCGCCAGCCGTCGAGCAGCCAGCGCTCCTGGGCGGCGCCGGTCAGGGTGCGCGCGGGGTCCAGCGACTCCGGGCCCGGGGCGTGCCAGCCGTCGCCGTAGGCCTGGTCGGAGCGGTACTGGCGGGTGTCGAGGATGTCGAACTGGGCGAGCTGCCCATACTGGAGACGGCGGTAGAGCCGGGCGTCGGCGCCCTGGGGGCGCTGGGGGCGGCGCAGCGGCTGGTTCTCCCAGTACGCGCGGTAGGCGGCGGCCCGGCGGACGAGGAACTCGGCGGGCGGGAGGTTGTCCTCGCTGATGTCGGAGGCGTAGTTGTTCTCCACCTCGTGGTCGTCCCAGGTGACGATGAAGGGGTGGGCGGCGTGCGCGGCCTGGAGGTCGGGGTCGGACTTGTAGAGGGCGTAGCGCAGCCGGTAGTCCTCCAGCGTGACCGTCTCGCGGTTGAAGACGGCGGGGAGTGCGCGGTCGGTGTAGTTGCGGGCTCCGCCGTTCGCGCCGACCGGGTACTCGTAGAGGTAGTCGCCGAGGTGGAAGACGACGTCGAGGTCCTCCTCGGCCAGGTGCCGGTAGGCCGTGAAGTAGCCGTCGTGGTAGGCCTGGCAGGAGACCGCGGCGAGCTTCAGTTCGGAGATCCGGGCGCTGCGGGCGGGGGCGGTGCGGGTGCGGCCGACCGGGCTGATCCAGCTGCCGGCGCGGAAGCGGTAGTAGTAGACGCGGTCGGGCGCGAGACCGGTGGGCTCGATGTGCACCGAGTGGTTGAACTCCGGGTGGGCGTCGGCGCGGCCCTGGCCGGCCAGCCGCTTGAACTGCTCGTCGTAGGCGACCTCCCAGCGGACCGTGACCCTGGCGTCCGGGAGGCCGTTGCCGGGCTCGTACGGACGCGGGGCGAGGCGGGTCCACAGCACGACGGAGCCGGGCTGCGGGTCACCGGAGGCGACGCCGAGCGTGAAGGGGTTCTCGGTGATCTTCCGCGCATCGGCCTCGGCGGCGTGGGCGGCGCCCGCGCCCGGCAGGTTGGTCGCGAAGGCGAGCGCGGCGGCGGCCCCGGTGGTGGTGAGGAAGCGGCGGCGGCCGAAGTGTGCGGCGGCGGCCCGGATCTCCTGCTCGTGCGGTGCGTGGTGCGTCATCTGGCCCTCCCCTGGAGGTGGTTGTCGCAGAGCCCGTAGGGGAGCCATTCCAGGGGCGCGGGACGGCGTGGCGCTGTCCCGTGCACGTCACATACATGACAGCTGGATGAGGACTGGGCCCGCACCGGACACGGTCGGACAATCACGGCACCGGCCGGGCCTCCGTAGCATTCGGGGCATGGCTGAACTGATGGTGCGCGACGGCATCTGGACCTTCGACGGCGATGCCGTACGCATCGTGGCGGGGCGCGAGCGCGGAGTGCACCAACTCCGCCGTGACCTGGGCGAATTCACGGTGCCTCTGGCCGCGCTGGCGGGCATCGCCCACGAGCCGGGCCGCAGGGGCGGACGGCTGCGACTGCGGCTGCGGGACGGCGCCGACCCGCTGCTCCAGGTCACCGGCGGCGGGCTGCCGGACGAGGCGAACCCGTACCGGCTGGCGGTCGATGCCGGACGGGTCGCGGTCGCCGAGTACTTCGTGGACACGGTGCGCCAGGCCCTGATGCTGGAGCAGCTTCCGGACGGCCCGGCCGACCGCTATCTGCTGCCCGGTCCGGCCGTCCCGCTGTCGGCCGCCGGGGTGGACGGTGTCGCCGCCTTCGACGGGGAACGGGTGCACATCGAATGGCGCTGGAACACCAGCGAGACCAAGCGGTGCCACGGCCCCAGGACCCTTCCGCTGGCCACGCTGGAGGCGGTGGAGTGGCGGGCCGCCGCCGGGCTGGAGTCGGGCTATCTCCGCTTCCGGACGCGCGGGGCGGCGGAACGGCTCGCGCCGGAGAACGACCCCGACTCCATCGAGCTGTGGGGCTTCAAGAAGGAGAGCGGCACCACCGCGCTGCTGGCGGCCGCGGTCGCGGTGCGGCTGCCGCATCCGTCGGCCGCCACGGAGAGGTCCCTGCGGACCGCGGCCCCGGCCGCCTCCCTGACCGCGCCCCGGGCCGTCCCCCGCACGCCCGCCGCACCGCCCGCGTCCGCACCGCCCGCCCCTGCCGCCCCGGCCGCTCCCGCCCCGGCCGCCGCCCCCGCCGAGGACCACGACGCGCTGCTGCGCCGGCTGCGCGAACTGGGCGAACTGCGCCGCGACGGCACCCTCACCGAGGAGGAGTTCACCGCCACCAAGGCCGCGGTGCTGCGGCGCTTCCACACCGCGGGCTGAGTCGGCGGCGACGACGTCCCGTGCGCCGCCCGTACGCCGTTTACGCTGCCGCCATGGCAGAGAACACAGAGCCGGCAGGGACAGCGCGGACGACACCGACGGCACGGGCCGGGCAGGTGGGCGGCACGGCGACGGCGCCCCGGCCCACGCTGCCGGCACCGTCCTCACGCGGCGGGCAGACCACCCGGACGGCACCGGCGGCCCAGGAGGCACGGCAGGACGGGGCGGCACCCCGGCAGGTCGCCGTGGTCACCGGCGCCGGCTCCGGCATCGGGCGGGCCGTCGCGCTCGCGCTGGCCGCCGCCGGCTGGACGGTGGTGCTGGCCGGGCGGCGCGCGGAGGCGCTGGCGGAGACCGCCCGACTGGCGGGCCCGACCACCCCCGACAGCCCCGCGATCATGACGGTACCGACCGATGTCACCCGCCCCGAGCAGGTCGACTCCCTGTTCGCCGCCGTCCACGAGCGGTTCGGACAGCTCGACCTGCTCTTCAACAACGCGGGCACCTTCGGCCCGCCCGCGCCGCTGGAGGAACTCGGCTACGACGACTGGCGCGCGGTCGTCGACACCAACCTCACCGGCGCCTTCCTCTGCGCCCAGGCCGCGTTCCGCGCCATGAAGGCCCAGGAGCCACAGGGCGGACGGATCATCAACAACGGCTCGATCTCCGCGCACACCCCGCGCCCGCACTCCATCGCGTACACCGCCACCAAGCACGCGATGACCGGCCTGACCAAGTCGCTCTCCCTGGACGGCCGCCCGTACGACATCGCCTGCGGCCAGATCGACATCGGCAACGCGGCGACCGAGATGACCGACCGGATGCAGACCGGCATCCTGCAGCCGAACGGACAGCTGGCGGTCGAGCCGGTGATGGACGCGGCCGACGTCGCCCGCACGGTCGTCCACATGGCGGCACTGCCCCTGACCGCCAACGTCCAGTTCGCCACGGTGATGGCCACCAACATGCCGTACATCGGACGGGGTTGAGGAGACGGCGGCGATCGCCGGGCCCGAGGAAACCCACTGCCCCAACGGGCCCGGCGGCGAGCCCCTCGGCGTCGAATCCCGTACGACCCCTGCCCACTTTCCCCTTCCGGTGGCACCCTATGAGCCTGCCCTCGCACCCCGGCCGGACGACCGTCCGCGGCGCGGCGCGGCGGCAGACGCTTCGCTCGAATCCGCACCACTCGTCTGCCGGGCCGCCCCGCGCGGCCCGTCCCCACGCGGCCGCGCACGCCCGCCGTACGCGGCCCCCGCAGAAGGAGTCACGTGTGAGACGAACCGACCGCGGCATACCGGCAGTTGACGGCCTCACCACCTCGCGCCCCGCGCACAGATCCCGGGTCGCCCTCGGCACCCTGACGGCCGCCGGCACACTGCTCGCCCTGCTGCTCCCCACCGGCCAGGCCGGCGCCGCCACCCCGCAGACCCTCCACCACGCCGACACCCCGCAGACCACCCTCGGCGCCTACTGGACCGCGGAGCGGATGCGCGCCGCCACTCCCCTGGACCTCGCCACCCCCACGAAGCGGTCCGCCTCCGCCGCGGTCCCGCGCAGCGCCCCGCTCAAGGTGTCCCCCACCCTCCCCCGGCTCCCCGCGGCCCCCGCGGCGTCGCCCGGGGCCCTCCCCCAGGCCGGCGGCCCGTGGACCGGCGGCGGCGCCGTCACCAAGACCACCGGCCGGGTGTTCTTCACCTACCAGGGCCGCAACGCCTCCTGCTCCGGCGACGCGGTCACCAGCGGCAACAAGAGCACCGTGATCACCGCCGGGCACTGTGTGAAGCTGCAGGGCGCCTGGCACACCAACTGGGCCTTCGTCCCCGGCTACCACGACGGCGAGTCCCCGTACGGCAAGTGGACGGCGACCAAGACGCTCGCCACCCCCCAGTGGACCGCGAGCGAGGACATCAACTACGACGTCGGCGCCGCGGTGGTCGCCCCGCTCGACGGCAAGAAACTCACCGACGTCGTCGGCGGCCAGGGCCTGTCCTTCAACTCCGGCTACAGCAAGCCGATGTACGCCTACGGCTACCCCGCCGCCGCCCCCTACGACGGCAGCAAGCTCATCTACTGCAGCGGCACCACCATCAAGGACCCGCTGTTCTCCCAGGACCACAGCCTGTCCTGCAACATGACCGGCGGCTCCAGCGGCGGCCCCTGGTTCACCTCCTTCGACGAGAAAACCGGCACCGGCCTCCAGTCCTCCGTGAACAGCTTCGGCTACCAGTTCTGGCCCAACACCATGTTCGGCCCCTACTTCGGCGACGACGCGAAGAACCTGTACAACACGGCCCAGTCGTCCTGACCCACCACCCGGTGTGCCCCAGGCCTCGGGGCCGCCCCGCAGGGACATCTCCGCTCGTCCCAGCGGCATCGCCCCGGGGTCCGCAATCGGACCGAGCGCCGAACGCCTGACCAGGGTGATTCCCTGGTCAGGACGGTGATGGCTGACAGCACCCGGCCTGTACACCGGTGCTGTCAGCGTTTCCCCCGGAAGGCAGGCTGACCTGCACCTACGCCGCGTCTACTCCGTGGCGAAGACCGGGGGATCGAGTGGCGCGATTTCCCGGTCGAAGAACTCTGTGAAATCTTCCCCTCGATGATAGAGCGCATCGAAGCCTTCAGAGGTTTCTTCAATCGTCACGTGATCCGTGATGCGATTGGCTCCCGCCGCGTTCCCATCGTCGTCGTACACCACCTCGTACATCACCTCATCGCCAAGAATCACCACCTCGGGTACCAGGTGGTCGGCTTCGACGTCTGAGATCTTGCGGGCATCCATCACCCGGATGTTGTCACCCAATTCCACCCGAAGGCGAAGTACGAACAATTCCCACTGAACGTACGGAGTTACGGGAAACTCCACCACCCTGAGCCGACGCTCCAGAATGCCGAGCTCTGCAGCCTTCCGGAACTGGGCAGCATAGATTTCACGCTTCTCTTCGATCAAAGAGAGCGCCCTGTCCCACTCGCCGGCGGCAAAAGCTTCCCAACTGGGAAAGCCTCGCTCCTTGAAGCACTGCCCACGCTCAAGCTTCTTCAGGAAGCGGATGCCGCCCTCATAATGGCGACGAAAGTCCTCGTGGTAGCTCGGCCGGTCCAAGCGCTCTGAGGTGCCACCCTGGAACGAATCAAACATTGGGAATGTCCGGCTTGGCCGCTACCATCATGTTCCTCGGGATGACGACGAGCCGTTCGTCGCTCCCTACCGAAACGCCCGCCGGAAGGCTTTTGCCGAGCGAGTCTGTCAGATCCCTGCCGATGATGGCGACATCTCCGTTCTCCAGCTCCCAAATGTCAGGACAGTCAGGGTTGTCTGTCGTATTCCCTAACTCCTGCGGGGATTTACCCAGCCGCCTTTTGAACTGCGTTGTCGGGTCGGCTTCCCAGGGCCTCGCCATAACTACCCCTCTCCTCGGTCGATTTGGAGCGTTTTGAGCTTAGCCCCTGAAGGCCGATGCAGCCAGAGCGCACACCGGGCCCGCAGGGGCATCATGGGATATGCCATAGGAATATCCCATCGAAGGTCGCTTGCTCGTTCAGTTCGGTGGTGCAAACATGCTGGCCTTGGGCGGCTGCACGGGCCCAGGACTTCGATGGTCCGACTTATGGACTTGTCCGAAACTCAGAGCAGTAGCGATGCAGGTGGGGGAGCCATGAATCCGGAATTGACATCGTTCGCACAGACCGCTGGAACCACCCTGGTCACTCTGATGACAACCGAGGCATGGCAACACACCCGCGAAGGGTTCACTCGTCTGTGGCAGCGTCTGCAGCCTGACAGGGCGCACATTGTTTCCGATGAATTGGACACGAGTCGCGAAGAGGCGCTCCGCGCTCACTCGGCGGCTGACCAAGAGATGCTGCATGAGCTGTGCTTGCAGTGGCAGGGGCATCTCCGCCGACTGTTGCTCGCCCGGCCAGAGGCCGTCGAGGGCCTTCGCAGGTTGCTTGACGACGCCGGTTCGGAGGCCGCTACGTACGCGCCGATCACTCAGCACGCCACCGCGTCCGAGCGGGCGCGTGTCTATCAAGCCGGCCGGGACATGCACATCACTGAGCGATGAGAGGTGCGATGGACGGCCATGCCGAGATGGGCGGCCGCGTCTACCAGTCATCGCGCGACCAGCACATCAGCGAGTACCACTACCACGGCAGCGATGAACCCGGCCTGGCCGGCCCGGACTCGGTTCGACGCCCGGCAGTGGGCCGGACACCCGTGGTTCTGCGCGACCGCGCCGAAGTGCTCGAACGTTTACGGGCCGGTGTCGCGGAAGGAGGTGACGGCCAGGCCTTTGTGCTCCACGGCATGGGAGGTTGCGGCAAGACCGCTGTCGCCTGCGCCATCTTTCAGTTCGCCACGGAGGTCAGCGGTCGTGTCGGTCTGTGGGTGAACGCCGCCGATCGTGCAAGCCTGCGCTCCGGCATGTTCGCCGTTGCCGCCGACCGTGGTGCCACGGACGGCGAGCTGTTGGCTGCTCGCAACGGCCTGCGCCCTGGCGCCGATGTCGTGTGGGAACACCTCGACCGGTCCCCCGAGCCGTGGCTGCTGGTGCTGGACAACGCGGATGACCCCGAGATCCTGAGGGATGGAAGCTGGCTGCGCACCAGCCCCGGCGGCATCGTCGTGGTCACGACGCGTCGGGCGGCCGCTCGCTGGTGGCCGGGAGCGGAGTTGCAACACATCGGGGTACTGCCGAGGGAAGACGCCGCACGTGTGCTGTGCGACCTGGCGCCGCAGAGCGGCACTCTGACGCAGGCTGCGGAGATCGCAGACAGACTCGGCCGGCTGCCGCTCGCGCTGACGCTGGCGGGCGGCTTCCTGTCCCACCAGGTGCTCGATCCCTGGACGATGGACGCTTACCGGCGCCACCTCGAGGAAGGAGAACCAGTCGAGCTCATCGACCAAGGAGCTGACCTCTTGTCGGAAGTAGACCCACGTCACCTGGTAGGGCGTACCTGGCAACTCACACTCGACGCGTTCGAGGCGCGCGGCCTGCCCGAGGCGGTGACGCTGCTTCGTCTGCTTGCCCGTTTCGCTCCGGAGCCACTGCCGTTGTCCCTGCTGAACCGTCCCGAAATCAGTGGCGTCCTCCCTCGGGCCCGCACGGAAACCGCGCTGCGAGCGTTGCTCGACCAATCGCTCACTGAGCTGGTCAGCGTTGGTGTGCGATGCGTTCAGAGCCACGGCGTACTGCTCGACAGCGTCGCCTCCGCCACGCCACCGGACTGTCTTGCCCAACTCGACTCGACGGCTTGCCGGCTGCTGGACGCTGCGATTCCGCAACTGCCTGACGCCGGACCGGAAGACCCGCATCTGCGACTGCTCAGCCCCCACGCCATCGCCTTGTTGCAGCGTGCCGCAACGTCCGTAACATTGGCCGACATGGTCGGTATCTCGACTCGATTGGCCACTGCCCTGCACCGCACGGGGGACTACCTGTCCGCCTGGGAGACCGCCCATGGTGCGGTAGCACTCTCGGAGCGAACCCTCGGCTCGGAGCACCGTCTGGTTTTGGCTGCGCGTTCCAGAGCCGGCCGGGCACTGTTCCGACTGGGAAAATACGCGGAGGCCGAACCGCTGCTGCGCGAGGTCCGAAGCGAACAGGAGCGGCTGTTCGGCGCCCACGACCCGGACACTCTGGACAGTGGCCACGGGCTTCAACTGGTGCTGGGAAACCGCGGCCGGAAGGAAGAGGCGCTGTCCCTGCTCCACGCCACGATCACGGGCCGGCAGTCAGCTCTCGGGCCTGCGCATCCCTTGACCCTGCGTTCCCAGGCCAGCCTGCTGGCGATGCTGCCTGCGGACGAACTCGAAAGGGAAGGTAACGCCGCCTTGCTTTCCTTGCCCGCGGAATGCGAGCGGCACCTCGGCCCGGACCACACGGTCACACTGGGGGCACGGCATAACCATGCCTGGGCGCTTTACGTACTCGGGCACTTCGAGGAGGCCGATGAGGAGATCCGTCTCGCCACGGAAACGTATGAACGGCGGTTTGGGCCGGACTACCCCATCGCGCTTTCGGCGCAACAGCTCTATGCGCGCATTCAAGGAGCACTCGGACACTTCGAGGCGGCAGTGCAGCTGATGAATGACGTCGTGGAACGGCGGACGAACAGCCTCGGAACTGATCACCCTTTTACAGCTGCCAGCAGGAAGGTACTGGCCGAACTCAAGGAGAAGGGGCGAACGGCGCTCTGATGAAGAGCATCCGGCCTTGCTGGCCGAGGTGCTGGCCCTGACCAGGTGTTCCCCTGGTCAGGACGGTGATGGCGGACGAGTCGGCCTGTACGCCGGGTTCTGTCGCCCCCGGTCCTTGCGGGCCGGGGGGAGACGGCCATCCATCTAGGGCTGTCGTTGCCGGCAGCCTCGTGCGGTCTACCCGCGGACTCGGGCGGGCAGCCCTCGGTCGTCCGCGCAGGGGCATCAGCCGATGCCCCCTCTTGACCTTGCTCCGGGTGGGGTTTACCTAGCCCTCCGAGTCACCTCGGAGGCTGGTGGTCTCTTACACCACCGTTTCACCCTTACCGGAGGCCGAAGCCTCCGGCGGTTTGCTTTCTGTGGCACTGTCCCGCGGGTCACCCCGGGTGGGCGTTACCCACCACCCTGCCCTGTGGAGCCCGGACGTTCCTCGGGAGGATCGTGAGATCCCCACGCGGCCGTCCGGCCGGCTCGTCCGCCGTGCCGACCATGCTACCCGTAGGGGGCACCGGTCCCCGCCAGGCCAGGCCCCTCCCCCGCCCCCGCTTCCGGACGGGCGTGCTTGACCTTGTCGCAGCGGCAACGTTTCTACTGAGCGCATGAGAATCGGTGAGCTCGCAGGTCTGATCGGGATCAGCACCCGTGCCGTACGCCACTACCACCATCTCGGGCTGCTGCCCGAGCCGGAGCGCCGGGCCAACGGCTACCGGGACTACGGGCTGCGGGACGCGGTCGCGCTCGCGCGGGTGCGGCGGCTGACCGAGCTGGGGCTCGGGCTGGACGAGGTGCGGGACGTGCTCGCCGACGACGCGGGACGCGAGCTGCACGAGGTGCTGGACGAGCTGGACGCGGATCTGGCCCGCCAGGAGGAGGAGCTCCGGGTGCGGCGGGCCCGGCTGGCGGCCGTGCGGCGGCAGGCCGAGGAGCACGGCGGGCTGCCCGCCGAGGGACCCGTTTCGGACGAACTGGCGGCGTTCTTCGCGGAGATGGCACGTACCTCGGCGGCACGGCCGGGGCCGGAGCCCGTCCTGGCGTCGAAGGAGCGGGAGATTCTGGCGCTGCTGGAGTCGGCGGGCGAGGAGGGGGAGAGCAAGCGGATGGTGGAGATGCTCAGCAAGGCGACCTCGGCACCGGGGGCGATGGAGCGGGCGTACGAGGTGTACGGGTTGCTGGACGCGCTGGCGGGGGCCGGGGTGGAGGACCGGCGGGTGGAAGAGGCCGCTCGGGCGCTCGCCGACTGCATTCCGGACGCGGTGGTCGCGGAGCTCGGCGCGGAGAAGTGGGAGCACGCCGCCGGGCCGGGTGCGGAGGCGGACGGCGGGTTCATGGCGGCGTACTACGCGGATTTCGCGCCCGCGCAGGCCAGGGCCGTGCGCCGGGCGATCCAGCTGGTCGCGGAGCGGGCGCGATGAGCCGGGGTACCGCGCTGCGGCGGCTGGCCGCCCATGAGGGGCGGTGGCTGCTGAGCCTGGGGTGGTGGGTGGCCCGGCGGCGGATCGGGGTGGCACCGGGTGAGCGGGCCCTGGCGTATGCGGGGGCGCAGGCGGCGCTGGTCTACGGGCTGGCGTTCGTGTGTCTGGTGGAGACGGTCGGGCTCGCGGTGCTGCTCGCCGGGAAGCCGGTGGTACACGAGGTGATGCTGTTCATCGACGTGTACACGGTGCTGACGGTGCTGGGGCTTCAGGCGGCGGCGGTCTCCCGGCCGCATGTGCTGGGGGCGGAGGCGCTGCGGCTGCGGGACGGTGCGCGGCGGGAGATCCGGATACCGCTGGAGCGGATCGCCTCGGTCCGCTACGACCTCCGGTTCTCCCGGGAGCCGCAGAAGGACGGGGACGGAAGCGGAGGCGGGGACGGGAGCGGGGTGGCCGAGCTGGCGGTCGCGGGTCAGACGTCGGTCACCGTCGAGCTGACCGAACCGGTGGTGGCCGTACGGCTGTTGGGGCAGCGGGAGACGGTCCGTACGGTGCGGTTCCACGCCGATGACGCGCGGGCGGCGGTGGCGGCCGTACGGGCCGCGATGGCGGCGAAGGCCGGGACAGAGGCGGAGGAGGGCGGCGGGACGGTTGCGCGGGGCGCGGCACCGGAAGCCGACAAGGCGCCGGAAGACGGGACGCCGCAAACGGCCGGAACCCCGTAGAGCGGGCCCGTAGAGCCGGTCCCTCATAAGGCCTGGGCCCCATAAGGCCAGCCCCCAAGCGAGCCCCCACCCCACCCCTCAAGCAGGCGTGAAGCGGACCGGATGATGCCCCGGTTCGGCTTCCGTGAGGCGGACCGGGATGCGGTGGCCCAGGGGGAGGGCGGGGCCTTCGGGGGCGGCTTCGACGGTGCCGATGACGGCCGGGTCGTAGAGGTGGACGGTGCCGTGGGTGGGGTCCTGTTCCTGGATCTCGACGACCAGGGCCTCGAAGATCTCGCCGACCCGGTCGCGCAGCAGGGCCGCCTCGACGAGGTCGACGCAGGCCCGTTCCACCTGGTTGGCGCGCCGGGTGCCCAGCTCCATCTCCCGGGGCAGCGCGGGGAGCGCGGTGCGGACCCAGTCGGGCGGCGCGGCGCCGGCCGAGGCGGCCAGACACAGCTCGGAGGTGTAGCGGTCGGCCAGGCGCCGCAGCGGCGCGGTGGCATGGGCGTACGGGGCGGCGACGGCGGCGTGCAGAGCGTCGGAGGCGGCGGGGGCGGTGCCGTCGAAGACGGTGTAGCCGGCGCCGCGCAGCAGGGCGGTGCACTCCTGGAGGAAGGCGGCGTGGGCGGCACGGCGCGGGTCGAGGGTGCGGATCAGGGCCGCGTACGAGGTGTGGTGGGGCCAGTCGACGCCGAGCGCACGGGCGGTCAGCCGGAGCCGGGCGACCGAACCGTCGGGAGCGGTCGGCAGCGTACGGAGGATGCCGGTGCCGGAGGCGAGCATCAGCTCGGCCGCGGCCATGCCGGTGAGCAGGGAGATCTGCGCGTTCCAGGCGTAGGCGGGGAGCGGGGCGCGGTATTCGAGGGTGTAGCGGCCGTCCAGCTCGACGATCTCCTGCTCGGGGACGTTCAGGGATATCGCGCCCCGGGCGACCTCCCGCTCCTCCCGCAGCTGCCCGATCTCGCGCAGCAGGGCGAGCGGCTCCTCGGCCGTGTCGTCGTCGAGAATCCGCTGGACGCCCGCGTAGTCCAGCCTGGCCCGGGAGCGGACCAGGGCGCGGCGTACGGAGACACCGGTCAGGGCGCCGTCCGCGTCGAGGTCGAGCTGCCACAGGACGGCCGGGCGGTCCCGGTCGGGCAGCAGGCTGGCGGCGCCCTCGCTGAGCACGTACGGGTGCAGCGGGACCCGTTCGTCGGGGAAGTAGAGGGTCGTCACACGATGGTGCGCCTCGGCGTCCAGGGCGCCGCCGGGGGTGACGAAGGAGGCGACGTCGGCGATGGCGTAGTGGACGCGGTAGCCGCCCCTGCCCTTCGCCCCGGGTGGCGCCGGGCGGCGGGAGAGGAACATCGCCTGGTCGAGGTCGAGGGAGCCGGGCGGGTCGAGGGTGAAGAGGGGGAGGTCGGTGGCGTCCTCCAGGGTGTGCTCGGTCGCCACGGCGCCGTCCGCGGCCGGGATGCGCGGGGCGCGGGCCGCGCTCTCCGCCTCCGCCTGGGCCGTGGGCGGGAAGTGGTCCGGGATCTCCAGCCTGCCGCGCAGCTCATGCAGCGCGACACGCAGCGGGGCCTCGGCTGCGTCGGTCACATGCATATGGAGACGGGGCATGACACCGAGCGTATGGCGGGCGGCCGCTCACGGCGCGCCGTGCGGTGCCGCCCCGGGCCCCGGGCGCCGAGCGGGGTCCGCGCCCGGCCGCCGCAGGCCCTACGCTTTCCCGGGGCCGAACCCCGCCCGTACCGCCGTGAAGGAGAATCACCGTGCTCGTGCTGTTGCCGCCGTCCGAAGGGAAGGCCGCCGCGGAGGCCGGGGCGCCGCTGGACACCGGTGCGCTGTCGCTGCCGGGGCTGACCGCGGCGCGCGAGACGGTGCTGACGGAGCTGGTCGAGCTGTGCGCGGCGGACGCGGTCAAGGCCCAGGAGGTGCTCGGGCTCAGCGAGGGCCTCAAGGGCGAGGTCGCCAAGAACGCGGGGCTGCGGACGGCGGGGACCCGGCCGGCCGGGGAGATCTACACCGGGGTGCTCTACGACGCGCTCGGCCTGGCGTCCCTGGACGCGGCGGCGCGGCGGCGGGCCGAGCGGTCGCTGCTGGTGTTCTCGGGGCTGTGGGGCGCGGTGCGGATCGGCGACCGGATTCCGTCGTACCGCTGCTCGATGGGCGTCAAGCTGCCGGGGCTGGGTGCGCTGGGCGCGTACTGGCGGGCGCCGATGACCGAGGTGCTGCCGGCGGCCGCCGGGGAGGGGCTGGTGCTGGACCTGCGGTCGGCGGCGTACGCGACGGCGTGGAAGCCGAAGGGCGAGGTGGCCGGGCGGACCGCGACGGTGCGGGTGCTCCAGTCGAAGACCGTGGCCGGTGTGGAGAAGCGGTCGGTGGTCAGCCACTTCAACAAGGCGACGAAGGGGCGGCTGGTGCGGGACCTGCTGACGGCGGGGCTCGATCCGGACGGTCCGGCGGAGCTGGTCGCGGCGCTGCGCGAGCTGGGTTACGCGGTGGAGGCGGAGGCGCCCGCGAAGGCCGGCAAGGCGTGGGCCCTCGATGTGATCGTCACGGAGCTTTAGCACGCTACGTTGCAGCATGCGCAACGCTCGTTGCGGAGGGTGGGCGGACGGCGCACCATGGGCGGCGTGACCAGCGCCGCCGCCTCCCCCGCCGCCCCTTCCGTCCTCGGGCTCGCCCCGGTCATCCCGGTCGTCGTGCTGCACGACGCCGAGGACGCCGTACCGCTCGCCCGTGCGCTCGTCGCCGGCGGGCTGCCCGCGATCGAGGTGACCCTGCGGACGCCCGCGGCGCTCGACGCGATCCGCGCCGTCGCCCGGGAGGTCCCGGAAGCGGTAATCGGCGCGGGCACCCTGCTCACCCCCGAGCAGATCGAGGACGCCCTCGTGGCCGGCTCGCGCTTCCTGGTGAGCCCCGGCTGGTCGCCGCGGCTGCTGGGCGCGATGAAGGACTCCGGGGTGCCGTTCCTGCCGGGGGTCTCGACGGCCTCCGAGGTGGTGACCCTGCTGGACGAGGGCGTCACCGAGATGAAGTTCTTCCCGGCGGAGGCGGCGGGCGGCACCCCGTATCTGCACTCACTCGCCGCGCCCCTCCCCCGGGCCCGCTTCTGCCCGACCGGCGGGATCGGCCTGGCGTCCGCGCCGTCCTATCTGGCGCTGCCCAACGTCGGCTGTGTCGGCGGCACCTGGATGCTGCCGGCCGAGGCGCTGGCCGCGAAGGACTGGGGCCGGGTGCGCCAACTCGCCCAGGAGGCGGCGGCGTTGGCGGCCTGACGGCGGTGCGTACGCGGACGGGCCCGGCGCCCCGGTCGTCCGGGGTGCCGGGCCCGTGTCCGCTCCGGGGACGCCCCGCTACCGCAGGTGCGAGGTGTCGTTCAGCAGCCGCACCGAGGCGTTGCCGTCGGAGAAGTACGCGACCGCGGAGAGCGACGCCGCCGAGAGCTCCATCCGGAACAGCGACTCCGGCGGGGCGCCCAGCGCCAGCCGGACCAGCGTCTTGACCGGGGTCACATGCGTGACCAGCAGCACCGTTTTGCCCGCGTACCGGGCCAGCAGCTTGTCGCGGGCGACGGCGACCCGGCGGGCGACCGTCGCGAAGGACTCACCGCCGCCGGTCGGCGCCACCCGGGCGGAGCCGAGCCAGGCGTCGAGGTCCTCGGGGAAGCGCTCGCGCACCTCGGCGAAGGTCAGCCCCTCCCAGGCCCCGAAGTCGGTCTCGCGCAGGCCCTCCTCGATACGGACCTCCAGGCCGAGCCGGTCCGCGACCGCCCCGGCGGTCTCCCGGCAGCGCCGCAGCGGTGAGCTGACGACGGCCTGGACCGTGCCCCGGGCGGCCAGCGCGACGGCGGCCGCCTCGGCCTGACGGCGTCCGGCCGCGGAGAGTTCGGGGTCGGTGCCGCCGCTGCCGGAGAACCGCTTCTCCGGCGTCAGCGCGGTCTCGCCGTGCCGCAGCAGGACGAAGGTCGCGGGCGGACCGAGGTCGGGGGCGCCCCAGCCGGCCGCCGGAGCGCTCGGGGCCGCGTCCGCCGCCTCCGCCGTCCCGGCGGCCTCGTCGGCCGCTCGGGCGGCTGCGCTGCGGGCGGGCGCGGTGCCGGTGGCGAGCGCCGCCCGGGAGTCGCGCGGCTCCCACTGCCGGCCCGCCTTCCCGGCGTCCATCGCCTCGTTGGCGAGCCGGTCGGCGTGCTTGTTCCGCGCGCGGGGAATCCACTCGTATGTGACCTGGCCGGCCGGGAAGACCGACCGGGCCTCGGCGGCCAGCGGCTTCATGTCCGGGTGCTTGATCTGCCAGCGCCCGGACATCTGCTCGACGACGAGCTTGGAGTCCATCCGCACCCGGACCCGCGCCTGCGGATCGAGGGTGTGCGCCGCCCGCAGACCGGCCACCAGCCCCTTGTACTCGGCGACGTTGTTGGTCGCGGTGCCGATGAACTCGGCGGCCTCGGCCAGCGCCTCGCCGGACTCCGGGTCGAGGACGACCGCGCCGTAGCCGGCCGGCCCCGGGTTGCCCCGGGAGCCGCCGTCCGCCTCGACGATCAGCGTGCGGGCCACGGCCTACAGACCCGAGTCGGGCGTACGGACCAGGATGCGGGTGCAGTTCTCGCAGCGCACGACGGTGTCGGCGGCGGCCGCGCGCACATCGTTGATCTCGGTGATGTTCAGCTCCAGCCGGCAGCCCTCGCAGCGGCGCTGGAAGAGGCGGGCCGCGCCGACGCCGCCCTCCTTCGCGCGGATCTTGTCGTAGAGCTTGAGCAGATCGGCCGGGATGTCGGCGACGGTCAGCTCGCGCTCCTTGGCGGCCGTCGCGCACTCGGCGTCGATCTCGGCGTAGGCGGCGTCCCGGCGGGCGGTGGCGTCGTCGACCTTGGCCTGGATGGCCTCGACCCGGCCGGTGAGCTCGGTGACCCGCTCCTGGGCGGACTCCCGGCGCTCCATGACCTCCAGGACGACGTCCTCCAGGTCGCCCTGGCGCTTGGCCAGCGAGGTCAGTTCGCGCTGGAGGCTCTCCAGGTCCTTGGGGGAGGTGACGGCACCGGAGTCCAGGCGCTTCTGGTCGCGGGCGGCGCGCTGGCGCACCTGGTCCACGTCCTGCTCGGCCTTGGTCTGCTCGCGGCTGGTGTCGCTCTCCTCGGTCTGCGCGGCGACGAGCAGGTCGCGCTGCTGGATGAGGTCGGCCTCCAGGGTCTGCAGCTCGGCCAGCTCGGGGAGGTTGTTGCGGCGGTGGGCGAGCTGGGTGAGCCTCACGTCCAGGGACTGGACGTCGAGGAGGCGGATCTGGTCGGCGGGCGCGGCGTTCAGCGTGGGGCTCCTGTGGTGTGCGTCGGGGTGACGAATCGGGTGGACGCCGCGTGGGCGGTCCAGGGGTCGGTGACCGTACGGGAGACATGCGTGCGCAGTCCCCAGCCGTGCCGGTCGGAGACCGCGTCGAGCTGGGCCGCGGCCTGCTCGCACCACGGCCATTCGGTGGCCCAGTGGGCGGCGTCGAGCAGCGCCAGCGGGCTCTTCTGGGTGGCCTCGGAGGCCGGGTGGTGACGCAGGTCGGCGGTGAGGAACGCGTCCGCACCGGCCGCCCGTACCGCGTCGAAGAGGCTGTCGCCGGAGCCGCCGGAGACGGCGAGGGTGCGGATCTCGCGGTCCGGGTCGCCGGCCGCCCGGATGCCCTGCGCGGTGGCGGGCAGCCGCTCGGCGGCGTGGGCGGCGAGCTCGGCCAGCGTCATCGGATGCGGCAGCTCGCAGATCCGGCCGAGGCCCCGGCGGCCCGCCGGATCGCTCGGGTCCGGGACCAGCGGGCCGACGATGCGCAGGTCCAGCGCGCCGGCCAGGGCGTCGGAGACACCGGGGTCGGCGGTGTCGGCGTTGGTGTGCGCGACGTGCAGGGCGATGTCGTGCTTGATGAGGGTGTGCACGGCCTTGCCCTTGAAGGTCGAGGCCGCCACCGTCGTCGTGCCGCGCAGATAGAGCGGGTGGTGGGTGACCAGGAGGTCGGCGCCGAGCGTGACCGCCTCGTCGACGATCTCCTGGACCGGGTCGACGGCGAACAGCACACGGCGGACCTCCGCGCCGGGGTCTCCGCAGACCGTGCCGACGGCGTCCCACCCTTCGGCCCGCTCGGGGGGCCAGAGGGCGTCGAGCGCGGTGAGGACTTCAGACAGTACGGGCACGGGTGGAAGGTTACCTCCCGGCTGTGACATGGCGTCGGGTCGAGGCCCCTTCCGGCTCCCCTGCGGCAGAGCGCGGAAACGGACGGCGCGGGCCCGCCCGCGCCCGCCGCACCGGCACCCGACGGGCCCCGGAGCACAAGCCCCCGGCCCGGCACCGGCGAACCGGACAACTGCCACCCTTATGCGTGAAGTGCGACAACTTGCAGTGTTCGGCCGGAAGTACGAAAACTAGTTTCGGTTGCCGACTGGAGGTGACCACTCGATGACGATCTGTGCCACTGAGGACACCAGGGCGCCGGCCGGCCCGCTCGCCGGGCGCCTGACGATCGCCGCCGACGGCTCGTACGCCGCCCGGCTCACCCGGCACGACGACGCCGCCGGAAGCTGGTTTCCGGAGCGCTGGACGCTGAGCGGCCCCGCGCCGTACGCCGTGCCGCTGCAGGGCACCCAGCCCGAGGAGCCGGACAGCGCGCTGCTGCCGCTCACGGACGGACGGGTGCTGATCCTGCGCCGGGTCGCCGACCGCTTCGCCGTCTCCCTGCTCTACCCGGCGGGCCCCGGAACCGGCGAACTCCTGCTGGGCGCCGTGGCGGCCCCCCGGCTGACCCTGCTGCCGCCCGCCCCCGGTGGAACCCTCGCCCACGCCCTCGCCCCCGAGGCGGAGCACACCGCGCTGTGGCTGCTGCACGGCGGGACGGGCGGGCCCGAGCGGATCGCCCGCATCCCGGGACGCTGCGCGGGCGGCGTGTGGCTGGACCGCACCGGCCGACTGCTGGCGCTGGACCGGGAGTTGGCGGGACGGACCAAGACCGTGGTGGTCGACCTGGAGCGGGGCGGCGAGACCGGTCCGCTGCTCCAGATCACCGAGGAGAGCAACGACCGGCTGCTGCTGGCCGATCCGGACAGCGGGCTGCTGCTCGTGCGCTCGGACGCCCCGGGGCACGACCGGCTCGGCTGGGGCGTCCTGGGCAGCAGCCTGCCGGTGCGCTTCCCCGAGTGCCTGCGGCCCACGGGCGCGACGGTCACCCCGTTCGCGGTGCAGCCGGGGCAGGCGCTGGCGCCGGAGAGCTGTGCGGTGGCGTTCCGGATGACCGCGGCGGGCAGCGGCTGGCTGGGCGTCTGGCGGCCCTCCGGGCGGCAGTTGCGGCAGTACCCGGCACCGGAGGGCTGGCTGGGGGGAACCGGGCGGTGGACGGCGGCCGGCGACCTGCTGCTGCCGTACGCGACGGCGGCGGAGCCGTGCGGGGTGGCGCGGCTGGCCGTGGGGGTGGAGCCGGTGGAGGTCATGGGGGCCTCGGAACCGATGGAGCCGGGGGAGGCCGCGGAGCCCGAGGAGCCCGTAGGGGCGGTGGAACCGGTGCGGCCTGCCAGGTCGGTACAGCCGGTGGAGCCGGTGTGGCCCCTGGGTCCCATGGGGCCGGTGCGGCAGGCGGCCGGGCCGTGGGCCGCGGGGCGGCGGGAGGCGGCTTGGACCGGGGCGCCGGTGGGGGCGCCCCGGCCGGTGGCGGTGGAGCCGCCCGTGACGGTGGTGGCGCCCTCGGAGGCCGTGGAGCGCTGGGAGGCGGTGGCGCCCCTGGGGGCGGTGGAGCCGGTGGAGGCCGTGTGGCCGGGGGAAGCGCCGTCGTCCGGAGTGGAGGCCGTGCGGCCCGCGGACGCGCCGCCCTCCGGAGGTGCCCTAGGGAGCGAAGGGGGGATTGTCCCGGATGCAGGGGATGCCGACAACCGCTCCACAGCATCTGCACATCCTCAGGCCGCGGACGCGGAACCGCCGCCCGCCCCCGGACATCCCCACATGTGCAGGCCAGTTCCCCTGCAAGAAGCACCTCTGGCGGCCCGCTAGACCCGGTGGAGCGCGATTTCCGGCCCCGTTAGAATTCCGGCCGGGAGCTGCGCAGCCGGTTGACCGGCCACCGGCAGTGCCGCTCGGGAGCAGCCCTGGCGGTCGTCGGGCGAGGTCCCGATGCGTACAGCTGTAAGCGAACTGACGGAGTGACTCTTTCCATGTCCGAAGCCCGAACCGACACGACCCAGGCGCGCCCCCAGGAGGCATCCGCCCAGGCCGCCGAGGCCGCAAGCTCCGGCAGGCATCGTGGCCCGGCCGCCACGGAGGAGTCCGACTCCGCCGCCCACGGCCGGCACCGCCGGGACAAGCAGCCGCAGGACGCGTAGGGCCGTCCGGCGGGCCCCGACCGCCGACCGCGTGCACACGGCCGTGGCCGCCGCCCCAGGACAGCGGGGCGGCGGCCACGGCCGTTCGCTTGGGCTCAGCCGTGCTTGAGGCCCAGCACCTCGGCCGCCGCGAAGGTCTCGTTCGGCGGGCGCTGCGCGTAGTACGGCGTCAGCAGGTCATCCAGCTCCTCGAAGCTGAAGACCTCCTTCGTGGTGTCGAACTGGGCGGCGATCCGCGGGCGTTCGGCGATGGCGACCATGCCGCCGTGGACGACCAGCAGCTGTCCGTTGACCCCGGCCGCGGCCGGTGAGGCGAGGTACCCGACGAGCGGTGCGACATGCTCGGGCGCGAGGGCGTCGAGCCGGCCGTCCGCGGGCTCCTGGAAGCCGGCGAAGACGTCCTCGGTCATACGGGTGCGGGCGCGCGGGCAGATCGCGTTGGCGGTCACGCCGTATTTGCCCAGTGCCAGCGCCGTGGAGGTCGTCAGGCCGACGATGCCGCCCTTGGCCGCGGCGTAGTTGGGCTGGCCCGCCGAGCCCGCGAGGAACGCCTCGGAGGAGGTGTTGACGATCCGGCCGTGGACCGGACCGCCGGCCGCCTTGGCGCGCTCGCGCCAGTGGACGGCGGCGAAGTGGGTGGTGTTGAAGTGGCCCTTGAGGTGCACGCGGATGACCGAGTCCCACTCGTCCTCGGTCATCGAGAACACCATCCGGTCGCGCAGGATGCCCGCGTTGTTGACCAGGATGTCGAGCTGTCCGTAGGTCTCGACCGCGAGCCGTACCAGGGCGCGGGCCTGGGCGTGGTCGGCGACGTCACCGAGGTGGGCGACGGCGGTGCCGCCCGCCGCACGGATCTCGGCGACGACGTCCTCGGCGGGCGCCGCTGAGGCCTCCCCCGTACCGTCGCGGCCCGGCTGCCCGTAGTCGTTGACCACGACCCGTGCGCCGAGACGGGCGAGTTCGAGGGCCTCGGCGCGGCCCAGACCGCGCCCGGCCCCGGTGACGATCGCGGTCAGGCCCTCCAGTGGCTGTGCCATTCCTGTCCTCTCCAGTGGTCGCGGCACGCGGTGCGGTGCGGTGCGCTGCGAGGGGTGAACGGTGGGCGTCAGATCTCTATGCAGGTGCGCAGCGCGGTGCCGGAGCGCATCTGGTCGAGCGCGTCGTTGACCTCGGCGAGCTGGACGCGATGGGTGATCAGGCCTTCGAGGTCGATCCGGCCGGCCCGCCACAGGGCGATGGCCCGCTCGTAGGAGCGCAGGACGTCCGCGCCGCCGTACAGGGACGGCAGAATCCGCTTCTCGTCGAAGAAGAGCTCGAACATGTTGACCTGGAAGGTGTCGTCCATGGCGCCCGCGCCGACCACACAGAGAGTGCCGCCGCGGCGGGTCATCTCGTAGGCGGTACGGGCGGTGGCGGACTTGCCGACCACCTCGAAGACGTAGTCGAAGCCCTCCCCCGCGGTGATCCGGGCCTTGGCGTCGGCGAACTCCTCCGGGGCGACGGCCTCGGTCGCGCCGAAGCGCAGTGCGGCCTCCCGGCGGGCGGGCACCGGGTCGACGGCGATGATCTGGGCGGCGCCGCAGGCCCTCGCGCCCTGGATGACGGAGATGCCGACACCGCCGCATCCGATGACCGCCACCGAGGAAGCGGCCTCCACCCGGGCCGTGTTGAGGGCCGCGCCCAGCCCGGTGGTGACACCGCAGCCGATCAGCGCGGCGATCTCGTATGGGACGTCGTCCGGGATCGGGACCGCGCAGTTGGCGGCGACCACGACCTCCTCGGCGAAGGTGCCGGTGCCGGCGAAGCCGAAGACGTCCCCGCCGGGGCGCCGGAAGTTGGGGGTGCCGGCGTTCATGAATCCGGCCAGGCACAGATGGGTCTGGCCGCGCCGGCAGGACGGACAGCTGCCGCAGGCGGGCAGCCAGCACATCAGGACGCGGTCCCCCTGCGCGAGTCCGGTGACGCCGTCGCCGACGCCGAGGACCTCACCGGCGCCCTCGTGACCGGGGACGAAGGGGGCGGGCTGCGGCAGCACCCCGTTCATCGCGGAGAGGTCGGAGTGGCACAGTCCGGTCGCCCGGATGCGGATCTTGACCTTGCCCGGGCCAAAGCCCACCGCCTCGATGTCATCGAGGACTTCGAGCTTGTCCTGCCCTGTCTCGTGCTGTACGGCTGCGCGCATGTCACGGCTCCTCTCGTACGGACGGCACTCCGGCCCCGTCCGGACCGGCCGGGGCGGCCTCTCGGATCGCTCGGGGGCGCTTCAGATCCGGACGAAGCGTCGTGGGCCTGTCCGGCGGCTCACGGCCGGGACCGCGACGCCTGCGCCGGACGGGCCCAGGGCGGACTCGCCCTAGCTGTGCTCCACCACGGTGTCCGCCAGTACGGGCGCGTCCTCCCGGTCGGCCGCGGTGACCGACACCAGGACCCGGCCCGGCTCCCGCCACAGCCGCATCCGCAGCGTCTCCCCGGGGAAGACCACCCCGGCGAAGCGGGTCGTGTAGGAGCGCACCCGTGTGACGTCACCGTCCAGCACCGTGTCGACGACGGCCTTGAGGGTGACCCCGTAGGTGCACAGCCCGTGCAGGATCGGCCGGTCGAATCCGGCGAGCTTGGCGAACTCGGGGTCGGCGTGCAGCGGGTTCCAGTCGCCGGAGAGGCGGTAGAGCAGCGCCTGGTCGGCGCGGATACGGCGTTCGGTGCTCAGGTCGGGGGCGCGGTCGGGGAGTTCGAGGCGGGCGGAGGGGCCGCGCTCGCCGCCGAAGCCGCCCTCGCCGCGGACGAAGATCTGGGTGTCGCAGGTCCACAGGGGGCCCTCGTCGTCGGCGACCTCGGAGCGCAGCACGATGACGGCGGCCTTGCCCTTGTCGTACACGGCGGGGACGGACGAGGTCTGGGTGGCGCGGCCGTTCACCGGGAGGGCCCGGTGCACGGTGACGGTCTGGCCGCCGTGCAGGACCGCGGCGAGGTCGACGTCGATGCCGGGCGCGGAGAGCCCGCCGGCGAGCGCCATCCCGCCGCCGGCGACGGTGGCGAAGCTGGGCAGGACGTGCAGTGCGCTCTCCAGGGTGTAGCGCAGTTCGTCGGGGTCGGTGGCCGGGTGGGCCTTCTCCGGAGTGGCCGCACCGGCACCGATGCCGAGGTGGTAGAGCTGGACGTCCTTGTGGTCCCAGGCGAGTTCGGTGGTCCGCGGCTCGGCGGAGGTGGCCTTGGCGGCGTCGATGGGCATGGGGCTGCTTGCTCCTTCACCACGAGGGGAAGACCCCGGCCCGGCCGTCCGCACCGTCGACCGAGCCGGGGTCGTATCTGGTCGGCGCGGCCGCGCTCCGACAGCGCACAGGGCACACTTCTAGAACGCGTTCTAGCCGATGGTCCTCATGTATAGCCGATCCGTCCGGCACCGGGAAGACCCCTGACGGTTTGTCAGATCCGGGTCGCGCGGACGGCGGAGAGCGGGCGGGGACGGGGCTCTCGGCCGGGCCGGGCTCCTGGCCGGGTCCGGGACCGGGTGGCGCGGGCCCTCGCCCGCGCGGCACGGGCCCCGACGGCCGGTGCGCGGCCCCACTTTCGTTGCGCCGAGCCATGACATTTGTCAGAGGAGATCACCGACATTCGCCTCTCCCGCGAACCGACCACGCTCCGTAACGTCGAGGTCATGCAGAGGAGAGGCGGCACGGGCATGGCAGAGGCGACGAGGCCGGGCAGCAGCACGACGGAAGGGGTGGGCGGCGCCGCGGCGGTGGCCTTCACCGGGGTGACGCGGAGTTACGGCGCGATGCGGGCCGTGGACGGGCTGGAGCTGGAGATCGCGACGGGCGGGACGGTCGCACTGCTCGGGCGCAACGGCGCGGGGAAGTCCACCACCATCAACATGCTGCTGGGGCTGCTGCCGCCCAGCTCCGGGACGGTCCGGCTGTTCGGCGGCACCCCGGAGGCGGCGGTGCGCGCGGGCCGGGTGGGCGCCATGCTGCAGGACGGCAAGGCCATCCCGCGGGTCACCGTCCGCGAACTGCTCACCTTCGTCACCGCCACCTACCCGGACCCGATGGATGTCACCGAGGCCCTGACGCTGGCGGGCCTGGAGGAGTTCGGCGGGCGGCGGGTGGACGGCCTGTCCGGCGGGCAGGCCCAGCGGGTCCGCTTCGCCGTGGCGCTGGCCGGCAACCCCGAACTGCTGGTGCTCGACGAGCCGACCGCGGCACTGGACGTCGAGGCGCGCCGCGCCTTCTGGCGCTCGATGCGCGCCTACGCCCGCCGGGGCCGCACCGTCCTCTTCTCCACGCACTACCTGGAGGAGGCCGACGAGCACGCCGACCGGATCGTGGTCATGGACCGCGGCCGGGTGGCCGCCGACGGCAGCGGCACGGCGATCAAGCGGCGGGCCGGCGGCTCACGGGTCTCCTTCGACCTCGCGGGCGCGGCCACCGGGCCCCTGTCCGGGCTGCCCGGGGTGAGCTCCGTGGAGGTGCGCGGCGACCGCGCGCTGCTGCGGACGGCGGACCCGGACGCCACGGTCCTGGCGCTGGCCGGGCTCGGGCTCGTCCGCGGACTAGAGGTCACCCCCGCCAGCCTGGAGGACGCGTTCCTCGCGCTGACCTCCGCCGAAGCCGCCCCCGCTGCCCCGGCGGGCGCCGGCACCCGCTCCGCGAAGGAGACCGTGTGATGCTCGACTACCTCCGTCTCGAAGTCCGCCGCACCCTCCGTGACCGGGGCTTCGTCATCTTCGGCATCGGGATGCCGGTACTGATGTACCTGCTGATGACCAACATCGGCGTCGGGCCGGGCGGCGCCGACCCGGAGTGGAAGATCGCCTCGATGGTCGGCATGGCCGCCTACGGCGCGCTGGGCACGGCGATCGGCACCGGCACCGGTGTCGCCGAGGACAAGCAGCTGGGCTGGCTGCGCCAGCTGCGCATCACCCCGCTGAGCCCCGTCCGGGTGGTGGTGGGCCGCGGGCTGACCGGCTCGGTGACGGTGCTGCCGGCCGTCGCCTCCGTCCTGCTGGTGGGCGCGCTGGTCAACGGCGTCCGGCTGCCGGCCTGGCAGTGGGCCGCGCTGGCCGGGCTGCTGTGGATAGGCACCGTCCCGTTCACCCTGCTCGGCCTCGGCAACGGCTACGGCCTGTCCGCACAGTCCACCGGCGTCGTCAACACCGGCTGTGTGCTGCTGCTGTCGATCATCGGCGGTCTGTGGTTCCCGCCCGAACTGTTCCCCGACTGGCTGCGCTCGCTGTCCGCCTGGACGCCCGGCAACCGCTTCGCCGAACTCGGCCGCAGCGTCACCCACGGCAGCGCGCCCGGCCTGGCTTCGGTGGCGGTGCTGGCCGTCTGGCTGGCAGTCTTCGGCGGATACGCGGTGTACGCGTACCGCCGGGCCGCACGAACGGTGTGACCGGCGATGGCGCAGACCTGGGAAGCGGCCATGCAGCACACGGAACGACCGACCGCGGGCGAGAAGGACGACCCCGGCGGCACGAACGGCAGCGAGGGCTTCTGCCGGCCCGGACGGACGGGCCGGCTGGGACCGCTGGGCCGGAAGCGCGGCAGGGGGCCCGGCAAGTACGCCTTCCTGCCCTGGCTGCTGATGGGCCTGGGCGCCTTCTCCAACCTCATCCAGGGCAAGACCGGCAACCCCTGGCTGGCCGGTCTCGGACTGCTCGCCTTCAACTCCCTCTACGTCAGCGTCGTCTGGTCCTCGTTCAACCCGCGGCTGCGTGACTCCCGCCGCCCCCTGTACGCCCTGGGGATGCTGGCCGTCGTCACCTTCGCCATCGCGATCGGCTTCGGCGGCAACTGGTTCCTGTTCTTCCCGCTGCTGTCGCTGGCCTCGGGCACGGTCCGGATGCTGCGCGGCAAGAAGCTCGCCGTCTGGCTCATCACGCTCAGCGGCACGGCCGGCTACCTCACCGGCTGGCACGACGACGACCCGTGGGGCGGGTTCGGCATCGGGTACGGCACCTTCCTGTCCGGCATGGTGACGGCCTCGGTCCTGAGCCTGTTCGACACCATCCAGGAGCTCAACGCCACCCGCCAGGAACTGGCCCGCAGCGCCGTCGAGAAGGAGCGGCTGCGCTTCTCCCGCGATCTGCACGACCTGCTGGGGCACACCCTGTCCGTGGTCGTGGTGAAGGCCGAGGCGGTCCGCAGACTGGCGCCGCGCGACCTGGACGCGGCACTCGCCCAGGCCACCGACATCGAGGCGGTCGGCCGGCAGGCGCTGACCGAGATCCGCGAGGCGGTCACCGGCTATCGCGAGGGCAGCCTGACCACCGAGCTGGACCGGGCCCGTTCGGCGCTGGAGGCGGCCGGTATCGAGCCCGTTGTCCGGCAGGCCGGGCCGCCACTGCCCCCGCAGACCGGCGCGCTGCTGGGCTGGGTGGTCCGCGAGGGCGTCACCAACACCGTCCGGCACAGCGGCGCCACCCGCTGCGAGATCGCCCTGCACACCGACGAGGAACGGGTACGGCTGACGATCACGGACGACGGCCGCGGCCCCCTGAACTCCGGCGCCGCCGCGGCCCCCGGCCTCACGTGGCTCCGGGACCGTGTGCCGGGGCGCGGCGGGGAGGCGGACGAGGCCGGGGACGGAGGCCGGGGTCACGGCAGTGGCGAGGTCAGGGCCGGGGACGGCGGCCGGGACAGGGACGGCGGCCGGGAGACGGGCGGCATACCAGGGGCGGGCGGCGCCGGCGACGCAGGCAGCCCGGCACCGGCCGGGCCGCCGGGGCCGGTGGGCGGCACGGGGCTGAAGGGGCTGGCCGAGCGCCTGGCCGCGGCAGGAGGGACACTGCACAGCGGCCGGGACGGCCGGCACGGTTTCCGGGTCACGGCCGAACTCCCGGTCGGCACGGGCGAGATGGCGGATGTGGAGGAGTGGACCAGGTGATCAAGGTCCTGCTGGCGGAGGACCAGGGAATGATGCGGGGCGCGCTGGCGCTGCTGCTCGACCTGGAAGCGGACATGCAGGTCGTGGCGCAGGTCGCGGCGGGCGACCGGATCGTCGCCGCCGCCCTCGACGCCCGCCCCGACATCGCGCTCCTCGACATCGAACTGCCCGGCCGCAGCGGCCTGGACGCCGCGGCCGATCTGCGCGAACAGCTGCCGGACTGCAAGGTGCTGATCGTGACGACCTTCGGCCGCCCCGGCTATCTGCGCCGCGCCATGGAGGCCGGGGCGTCCGGTTTCCTGGTGAAGGACGGCCCGGTGGAGGAACTGGCGGCGGCGATCCGCCGGGTGCTGGCCGGCGAGCGGGTCATCGACCCCGGCCTCGCCGCGGCGGCTCTGAGCGCCGGCCCCAATCCGCTGACCCAGCGGGAGCGCGAGGTCCTGACCGCCGCCGTGGACGGCGCCACGGTCGCCGATATCGCCGGCCGCCTCCACCTCTCCCAGGCCACCGTCCGTAACTACCTCTCCGCGGCCATCGGCAAGACCGGCACCCGCAACCGTATGGAGGCGGTGCGGGCGGCCCGGCAGAACGGCTGGCTGTAGGGCGAGTCCGGTCCGCAAGGGCACGTCCGATCCGCGAACGCCCGCCCGTCCTCCGCACGCTGAGCGCACCGCGCGCCCCGCACACCGCGCGCCGCGGCTCGGCGGGGAGGCGCGCGCCACGGACCGGCGGCCGGGCGCCCGCGCTACCGCCCGACCGGCGGCGGGGGCGCCGGCGCGGTCAGCCGTGCGCCACGTCCGCCCGCCGCTGCGGCAGCGCGAAGACCATCAGCAGAATGCTGGCGACCAGCACCACCGAGCCGACCTGGAAGGCCAGCCCGTATCCGTCCGCCAGGGCCTTCGGGCCGTCGCCCGCCTCGATCCGGGCGGCGGCGACGGTGGACAGGACCGACAGGCCCAGCGCACCGCCCATTTGACGGGAGGTGTTCATCAGGCCGGAGACCAGGCCCTGGTCGGCGGGGTCGGCCCCGGAGGTCGCGATGGAGGCGATCGGCGTCGCCGTCAGTCCGGCGCCCAGCGCCATCAGGATGCCGGGGCCGAGGATGGTGCCGAGGTAGGTGCCGTCGACGTCCATCGTGCCCTGCCAGGCCATGCCGCAGGCGGAGATCACCGCACCGGCGACGGCCAGCGGCTTGGCACCCAGCTTGTTCATCAGCCGGGGCGCGATCTTGGAGCCCAGGACGATGGACAGCGAGTGCGGGATGAAGGAGAGCCCGGCCTCCAACGGCCGGTACCCCAGCACGTTCTGCACATAGAGGGACAGGAAGTACCACATGGAGAACATCGCCGCGCCGGCCAGCACCATCGCCCCGTTCGCCGAGGAGACCGAGCGCAGCCGGAAGAGCCCCAGCGGCATCAGCGGGGCCTTGGCACGCGCCTCCACGACGAGGAAGAGCACGACCACGGCCAGCCCGGCGGCCAGCGGCAGCAGCGCGGACGGCGCCGCCCAGCCGTCCGTCTCGGTCTGCACGATCCCGTAGGCCACCAGCCCGAGCCCGGCCGTCACCAGCAGCGCACCGGGCACATCGAGCCGCCGCCCGGCGCCCTGCCGGCTCTCGGTGAGCCACAGCACCGCGCCGCTCAGCACCAGCGCCCCGATCGGCACATTGATCAGCAACACCCAGCGCCACGACAGGAATTCGGTGAGCGTCCCGCCCACCAGGCCGCCCGCCGCGCCACCGCCGGCGCCGACCGCCGTCCAGGTGGCGATGGCGCGGGTACGGGCCGGACCGGCCGGGAACGACGTGGTCAGGATGGTGAGGGTGGCGGGCGCGAGCACGGCCGCGCCGATGCCCTGGACCGTACGCGCCGCGATCAGCTGCCAGGGCTCCTGCGCCAGTCCGCCGCCCAGGCTCGCGACCGTGAACAGCGCCAGCCCCAGAACGAAGATCCGCTTACGGCCGAAGAGGTCGGCGGCCCGGCCGCCGAGCAGCATGAAGCCCGCGAAGGTGATGACGTAGGCGTTGACGATCCACTGCAGGCCCAGCTCGCTCAGTCCCAGACCGGTGCGCATGGCGGGCAGCGCCACGTTCACCACGGACACGTCCAGGACGACCAGGAACTGCCCGGAGCAGACCAGCAGCATCACCAGCCAGGCCGGCGGCGCCGGCCTCCGGCGCGCGGTTTCGGGCAGGGTGGCGGGGGTGGCTATCGGCGGCATGCCGACCATGCTCGCATTCGTCGGTTGCATCCCGCATCGGTAAATCGCTGCATGAACCACCTGACAGGAGACCTGGGCCGGAAGTCGCAGGGGGGCGGGGGCGGCGGGGGTGGGGCGGGGGCCTTGGGGGTGGGGCCTGGCCGGTGAACCTTGGCGGGTGGGGCCTTAGGGGGTGGGGGTGGCGGGCCCCTAGGGGGTGGAAGGGCCCCCGAAGGGCCAACTACCCATCAGCGGAGGTGAGTTAACGCGGAGGCGGTCACACGCTAACTACCGGTGCCCTGCCCACCGGTGTGGCCGACCGGCTCCGTGGCCAAGGCGACGCCCGGCCCCCCGGCCCCCGCCCCCTCCCAACCTTCCTCACCTGCGCAGCATCGTCACCACCGCGGCGCCGCCCAGGCCGATGTTGTGGGCCAGGCCCACCCGGGCGCCGGGGACCTGGCGTCCGCCCGCGGTGCCGCGCAGCTGCCAGACCAGTTCGGCGGCCTGTGCCAGGCCCGTCGCGCCCAGCGGGTGCCCCTTGGAGATCAGACCGCCGGACGGATTGACCACCCATTGGCCGCCGTGGGTCGTGGCGCCGTCGGCGACCAGCTTCCCCGACTCCCCGTCCGCGCACATGCCCAGCGCCTCGTAGGTCAGCAGCTCATTGACCGAGAAGCAGTCGTGCAGCTCGATGACGTCCACGTCCTCGATGCCGAGTCCGGAGGCCGCGTACACCTGCCGGGACGCGGCCCGGGACATCGGTTTGCCGACGACGTCGATGCACGACCCGCTCGCGAAGCTCTCCTCGGTGTCCGTCGTCATGGCCTGCGCGACGATCTCCACCGCCCGGTCGGCCAGCCCGTGTTCCCGTACGAACCGCTCGGAGGCGATCACGGCGGCGGCCGCACCGTCGGAGGTCGGCGAGCACTGCAGCTTGGTCAGCGGCCGGTGGATGGTCTTGGCGGCGAGGACCTCCTCGACCGTGTGGACGTCCTGGAACTGGGCGTTCGGGTTGTGGGCGGAGTGCCGGTGGTTCTTGGCGCCGACGGCGGCGAGCTGTTCGGCGGTGGTGCCGTAGCGTTCCATGTGCTCACGGGCCGCGTTGCCGAAGATCTGGGCGGTGGGCGGCGTCCTCTCGAAACCGTGCGCGGCGGCCATCACTCCGTAGTGGCGCGCCACCGGCGAGGTGGCGAAGTCGCCGCCGTCCGCGCCGCCGCCCAGCGCGCCCCGTTTCATCTTCTCGAAGCCCAGGGCCAGGACACAGTCGTTGAGGCCGGACGCGACGAACTGGCGGGCCATCATCAGCGCGGTCGAGCCGGTCGCGCAGTTGTTGTTGACGTTGTAGACGGGGATACCGGTCAGGCCCAGTTCGTAGGCGGCGCGCTGGCCGGCCGTCGAGGCCTGGTAGCAGTAGCCCACCGGCAGCTGCTCGACCGCCTCGTAGCCGATCCCGGCGTCCGCGAGCGCCGCGCCGCCCGCCTCCTTCGCCATGTCCCAGTACTGCCACTCGCGGGTCTCGGGCTTCTCGAAGCGGGTCATCCCGACGCCGACGATGTACGCCTTGCCAGCCATGTGTGTCCTCCTGGAGGTGGCCGAGTCCGGGGAGTCAGATCAGGGGGCGGGGCTCCGGGTCGCGGGGCAGGCCCAGCAGCCGCTCCGCGACGACGTTGAGCTGCACCTGGGTGGTGCCGCCGGCGATGGTCAGACAGCGCGACATCAGGAAGCCCTGCAGGGCCCGCTCACCGGCCCCTTCGCGCACCGCGCCGGCCGGGCCGAGCAGCTCCAGCGCCAGCTCGGCGACCTTCTGCTGGTGCGGGGTCTGCACCAGCTTGCGGATGCTGGCACCGGCCCCCGGCTCCAGCCCCGACACCTGCTGGAGGGTGGTGCGCAGCCCGATGCAGCCGAGCGCGTGCGCCTCGGCGGCCAGTGCGCCCACTCGCGCCCGCACCGATCCGTCCAGCCCGGCGGCCCGTTCCAGGAGCGCCGCCAGACCGGTGTCGAAGGCCAACTGGTCGGCCATGTGGACGCGTTCGTTGTCCAGGGTGGTGCGGGCGACCTTCCAGCCGTTGTCGACCTCGCCGACCACCGCGTCGGCGGGCAGCAGCACGTCGTCGAAGTAGACCTCGTTGAAGAGCGATGCGCCGGTGATCTCCTTCAGCGGGCGGATGTCGATGCCCGGGGCCGTCATGTCGACGAGGAAGAAGGTCAGCCCCCTGTGCTTGGGCGCGTCCGGGTCGGTGCGGGCCAGCAGGATGCCGTGGCTCGCCCCCTGCGCGGCGGAGGTCCACACCTTCTGGCCGTTGATCCGCCAGCCGCCGTCCGGCGTCCTCTCGGCGCGGGTGCGCAGGGCGGCCAGGTCCGAGCCGGCCTCGGGTTCGGAGAACAGCTGGCACCAGAGCAGATCACCGCGCAGCGACGGCAGCAGGTAGCGCTCCCGCTGCTCCGGGGTGCCGTGGGCGATCAGCGAGGGCACGACCCAGGTGGCGATGCCCAGATCGCTGATCCGGACCTCGGCGGCGGCCAGTTCCTGCTGGATCGCCAGCTGTTGTACGGGGCCGGCGCCCAGTCCGTGGGGCTCGGGGAGGTGCGGTGCGGCATAGCCGGTGGGGGCCAGGGCGCGGCGCACGGCCGCGGGGTCGAGGCCGCGGACGCCGTCGATGACCGTGCGGGCCTCGGCGCGGAACTCCGCCGCCTCGTCGGGGAGTTCCAGGTGCAGCGGGCGCCGGGCGCCGTCGGCTGCGAGCCGCGCGGCCCGCAGCCGGTGGGTGTCGCCGCCGCCGAGGAGCTGGCGGGCGACGGTCGCCCGCCGCAGGTGGAGGTGGGCGTCGTGCTCCCAGGTGAAGCCGATGCCGCCGAGGATCTGGATGCAGTCCTTGGCGCAGCTGACGGCGGCGTCCAGGGCGGTGGCGGTGGCCAGTGCCGCGACCAGTCCGCGGACCGCGGGCGGCTCGTCCAGCGCGCGGGCCGCGTCCCAGACCAGGGCGGCGGCCTGCTCGTAGCGGACGAGCATGTCGGCGCAGAGGTGTTTGACCGCCTGGAACTGGCCTATGGGGCGGCCGAACTGCTCGCGGACCGCGGCGTACGCGGCGGCGGTGCGCAGTGCCCAGGAGGCCGTGCCGCAGCTCTCGGCGGCCCACAGCACCCCGGCCAGATCGCGGACCAGGTCACTGTCGACGCCGAGCCGCCGCCCGGCGGGCACCGGCACTCCGTGCGCGCTCACCTCGGCGGTCGGCCGGGTCGGGTCGGCGCTCTCCTGGACGCGTACGGTCAGCGTCCCGGCGTCGACGGCGAGCCAGACGGTCTCCCCCGGCGCTGCCGCGGCGCCGCCCGGGGACGCGGTGACCTCCGCGGCCAGCACCAGCAGATCCGCGTCGGCTCCGGCCAGGACCGGGGGCGCGGTGCCGTCCAGGACATAGCCGTCGGGGCCTTCGGCGGCGGTGAGCGTGCCGGTGCCGAGTGCGACGGCGCCGATGCGTGCGCCGGTGGCGAGGTCCCGTACGAGGGCCGGGGCGCCGCCGCGGTGCAGGAGGGCGGCCGCGAGGGTGGTGGGCAGACAGGGGCCGGGGAACGCGGCGCGGCCCAACTCCTCCAGCACCACGGCGAGGTCGAGCAGGTCACCGCCCCCGCCGCCGTCGGCCTCGGGGAGGTGGAGGCCGAGCAGGCCCTGGGCGGCGAGCTGGTCCCAGTACGCGGGGCGCCCGGGGCGCGCGGGCGCGGTGTCGAGCAGCTTGCGCACCGCTTCGGGCGGCATCGCCCGCGCGGCCCAGCCGCCCGCCGCCTCGGCCAGGTCACGTTGCTCTTGCGTGATTCCAATGCCCATGCGGGGCAGGCTAGAACACGTTTCATTCTGACGGAAGGTCAGGTGAGGCCCGGCTCGGGCGCATTGCCGGGGGAGGTCTGGCGTAGCGCCCGGGGCGGGCACGGCCCGTCGCCCGGGGCAGGTCCCCGCGTATCTCACGGGACAGGCACGACCCCTCGCCCGGGACAGGTCCGGCGCACCACCCGGGAACGCCCGCAGCCCGCCACCGGATGACGGCCTCCCCTACCCCACCCCGCCGGGCGCCGGTCCGAACCGCGGGGATTCTCCGGGGAACGGTGCGGATGCGCGCAGGAAACGGTCCGATGAATTCCGCCGCGGAACTCATTTCGCCCGCTCTTCCCTCCGACTCTCCCCCGTCTCATCCCTCTCCGGCACACTCCCGGCACCCCCGACTCTCCCGCCCCCCGAATTCACCGCTTTCGGGCATCACGGAAACCGTCGGCGATAAAACGGCGGGAAGAGTGGGAGAACTGACCGGAACCCGGCGGGAACCGCCGGGTCTCCCGGCGCGGGAAATGTGAACCGCCGTTCCGATATCCGAATGCCCCGACCGGGACACCCGCACGCCGCGCGCGCCGCCGCGTACGGCACGATGAGCCCCTGACCGCACCACAGGAGGAAGCCCATGCCCGCTCCCACGGCTCCGAACGCTCCGCAGCCGGAGATACTCGCCGCTTTCGAGGCGGCGAAGGGCTTCATGCCCGTGGACGAGGGCCTCGCCCTGTACGCGGCGGCGGCCGAGGCGGGCACGCTCGGGCTGCCGCTGGTGGAGGTCGGCACCTACTGCGGCCGGTCCACGATCCTGCTCGCCGACGCCGCACGCGGCGCCGGGGTCCTCGCCGTCACCGTCGACCACCACCGGGGCAGCGAGGAGCAGCAGCCCGGGTGGGAGTACCACGACCCGACCGTCGTGGACCCCGAGGTCGGCCGGATGGACACGCTGCCCACCTTCCGCCGCACGCTGCACGCCGCGGGCCTGGAGGACCAGGTGATCGCCCTGGTGGGCCGGTCGCCGCAGGCCGCGGCCGTCTGGCAGGCCCCGGTGGGTCTGGTCTTCATCGACGGCGGGCACACCGACGAGCACGCCACCGCCGACTACGAGGGCTGGGCCCCGCATGTCGCGCCCGGCGGGCTGCTGGTCATCCACGATGTCTTCGCGGACCCGGCGGACGGCGGCCAGGCCCCGTACCGCGTCTACCGCAGGGCCCTGGAGTCCGGCGCGTTCACCGAGGTCTCGTCCCACCGGTCGCTGCACGTCCTGCGGCGCACCGGACCGGGCATCTGAGCGGGCTACGATCGCGATCGTGTCGAACGGCAGTTCTCTCCCCCCGCGCCGCCGCCTGCGCGGCACCCTCCTCGTCGTGCTGGCCGCCGTGGTGGTCGCCGGCCTGGGCTGGCTGGCCTGGCGCTCGTCGGGCGGTGACGGCGGGCCGGGAGCCGGGCAGCCCTCGCCGGGCGACGGGGCGCGGCATGACGCCGGGGGCCCGACCGGGCCCGGCGCCGGCCACACCCCGGGCGCCAAGGACTCCGCGGACCGCGGGCCGCGCGACCGGCTCAAGGGCAAGGTCGTGGTGCTCGACCCCGGGCACAATCCGCACAACGCCGAGCACGGCCGGGAGATCGCCCGGCAGGTGGACATCGGCAACGCCCACAAGGAGTGCGACACCACCGGCACCGCCACCAACGACGGGTACGCCGAGGCCTCGTTCACCCTGGACGTGGCCCGCCGGGCCCGTACGCTCCTGCGGGCCGAGGGCGCGAAGGTCGTCCTCACCCAGGACGGCGACCGCCCCTACGGGCCGTGCGTGGACAAGCGCGCGGGCATCGGGAACACGGCGCACGCGGATGCCGCGCTGTCGATCCACGCCGACGGTTCGGGCACCGGCAACCGCGGCTTCCATGTGATCCTGCCCGCCCGCGTCACGGACGGCCCGGCCGACACCGCCGCGATCACCGGACCCTCGCGCCGGCTGGGTGAGGGGCTGGCCGAGCGGTTCCGGGCAGTTACCGGAAGCGCCGCCTCCAATTACATCGGCGGCGGCACCGGACTCGACAAGCGCGCGGATCTCGGCGGCCTCAACCTCTCCACGGTGCCGAAGGTGTTCATCGAGTGCGGCAATATGCGCGACCCGAAGGACGCCGCGCAATTGACCGACACCGGCTGGCGGCAAAAGGCGGCACGCGGGATCACCGAGGGCATTACGGACTTCTTGACGCACTGACCGGCCTCGGACCGGCTCCGGAACCCGCCCGGCACCCCCCTCCGGCGCGACATACCGATAGCGCGCGGAAACCAGCAGGACGGGCCGCCGGATTCGGCGACGGGTTCCCCTTTACGATAGGTGGCCACCGCCGTGCCTCGCACTGGCGCACCGCGACAGCGACGACCGGACCCACGAAACCGACAAAGGACCTTTACGTGAACATCCGCTCCCTCACTCGAGGCGACGGCGTGGTGATCGGAGCAGCGGTGCTGCTGTTCATCGCCTCGTTCCTCTCTACCGCCGGCGGCCCCTTCCCCAGCTTCAACGCCTGGGACTCGGTGTCCGGCCTGATGAGCGTGTACCTGGCCGGGGTGATCGGCGCGGCGATCATCATCGCCAGCCGTGCGCTGCCGCAGCCGCGCAAGGTCGCCGGTCTCGACCTCGGCCAGTTCGGCGTCGCCCTCACCGTGTTCGCGGCCTGGACGGCGTTCTGGGCCCTCATCGGCAGCAACAGCGCCGGCCCCGGCCTCATCATCGGCCTGATCGCCGCCCTGATCCTGGCCGGCGGCGCCGTCGCCTCGCCGCTGCTCCCGCCGCTCCAGGCCGCCCTGATCGGCGCCCCGAAGCCGCAGGCCGCCGCCCCCTACGGGGCCGGCCCCAACCCGGGTTACGGCTACCCCGGCGCGCAGCAGCAGGCGAGCCAGGGCTACGGCTACCCCGGCACCCAGCAGCAGGCGCAGCCGCAGGCCGCCCAGCCCCACGGCCAGCAGATGCCGATGGACGGCACGGCCGGCGGTGCGATGGGAGCCGCCCCGGCGGCCGGTGCCCCGGCGGAGTTCGCGCCGTTCTGGTTCGCGGTGCCCGTCGCGCGCCCGCTGTACGGCGAGGACGGCGCCCCCGCGCCGATCGCCGAACTGGCGCCCGGCACCTGGTACCTGGCGGTGGACCAGCGCGGCCAGGCGCTGATCGCGCAGACCCAGGACGGCCGGCGCGGTGTCCTCCAGGACACCACCGGCATCCAGCGCGGCTGACACCCGGACGCACAGCGGTCCTTTCACGGCCCCTCGCCCCTGCGGGTGGGGGGCCGTTGCGCTGCCGGCGGCCCGGCCGTACAGTTCGCGGACATCGACCTGACGCAGTGTCAGCTATCCGTGGGACGGCACCCGTCCGCCGGAGAGGGGCGACCGGTATGCGACTCGGACTGGCACTGGGCTACTGGGGCCGCGGCCCGGACCCCCGGCACCTCGAACTCGCCCGCGCGGCCGAGCGGCTGGGCTACGACTCGGTGTGGACCGCGGAGGCCTGGGGCTCGGACGCCTTCACCGCGCTCACCTGGATCGCCGCCCACACCTCCCGCATCAAACTGGGCACCGGTATCGCGCAGATGGCGGCCCGCACCCCCACCGCCACCGCGATGCACGCACTGACCCTCGACCATCTCTCCGGCGGCCGCGTGCTGCTGGGCCTGGGGCTGTCCGGACCTCAGGTCGTCGAGGGGTGGTACGGACGGCCGTTCCCCAGGAGCCCGCTGACCGCCACCCGCGAGTACGTCGACGTGATCCGCCAAGTGCTGCGCAGGGAAGGGCCGGTGGAGACCAGCGGGGCCTTCCACCCGCACCCCTACCGCGGCCCGGACGGCACCGGCCTGGGCAGACCGCTCAAGCCCATCACCCACCCGCTGCGCGCGCGGCTCCCCGTCCTGCTGGGCGCGGAGGGTCCCAAGAACATCGCCCAGACGACCCGGATCGCCGACGGCTGGCTGCCGCTGTACTGGTCACCGCAGCGCGCCGACGTCTACCGGGCGTCGCTCACACAGGCCCCGGAGGGCTTCCTCATCGCCCCCATGGCCCGCGCCGTGGTCTGTGACGACGTCGCCGAGGGGCTGCTTCCGGTCAAGGCGATGCTCGGCTTCTACATCGGCGGGATGGGGCACGCCGCCCGGAACTTCCACGCCGACCTGATGGCCCGGATGGGCTATGCGGAGGAGGCCCGGCGGGTGCAGCGGCTCTTCCTCGAAGGCCGCAGGCAGGAGGCGGTGCAGGCGGTACCGGACGCCTTCGCCGACGAGATCTCGCTGGTCGGGCCGCGCGAACGGATAGCGGAGCGGCTGGAGTTGTGGCGCGCGGGGCCGGTCACCGATCTGCTGGTCACCGCCCCCGACCCGGACACGCTGCGGGTGCTGGCCGAGCTGAACTCCTGACGGCCGCGGACGGCTCAGCCGAACGAGGCCCACTCCAGCCACCGGTCGAACACCGCGCGCTCGCCCAGCACCTCGACCCGGCCGCTGTCGGCGGGCTGCCTGCGGTAGATCACGGTCAGCAGGTCGGTGAGCGGGCCGCGGACGGCGACGGTGGCCTTCTCATGGGTGCGGCGATGGGCGAGCCGGTCGCCGGAGAGGTCGAGGAGCCACTCGGCGTTCAGCTCGGGCGGGGCGTCGGTGGCGTGCAGATGCAGGGAACGGCCGGGGCCGAAGAGCTGGGCCGCCGCTTCCGCGCGGTGCTCCGTGACCAGCGGCAGGGCGCACAACTGCAGCCACTCCTCCAGGCAGTCGGCGGCGACCTCGGGCGGGACGTCGAAGGCGGTGCCCGCGGTGCGTGCCGCGTCGGCGCGGTGGATCACCGTCTCATGGGTCATCCGGCGGGCCCAGAAGCCCGCCCGTCGCACCGGCGCCCAGGTCCACACCTCGGCGTCGGGACCGGCCTCACGCAGCGCCGCCACGGCCTGTTCGGCGCCGTCCGCGAGCCAGGCGTCCAGCGCCGCCGCGTCATCCTTGCCGGGCCCGTCGCCCTCGGGGATGTCGGCCTCGTCGAGGTCCGTGGTGGCCCGGGTGGCGACGAGGGCGGCGGCCCAGCGGTGCGCACCGCCCAGATGCCGGGCGAGGTCGGCCAGCGTCCAGTCCGGGCAGGTGGGCACGGTCGCGGACGGCTCGGCGTCGCGCAGGATCGCCCGGAACTTCGTGGTCTCGTCCAGTATCCGGGCGCAGTAGGCCTCATGGCTGAGGGAGCCTTGGAGTGTCATGCGGCGCACAGTAGCGGGAGGGTTCGCGGGGCGGCCTCCCCTTTTCGCGCCGGGGCGGGCGGCCCTGCCGGACCTTGCGCGGCGGCTGTTGGCCGGCGGCCGCTGACCGGCGGCCCGTACGGGATGGTCCGTACGGGCCGCGGGCTACGGTCCTGAGTGACGGCCCGTACGGGCCGCGGGCCTAGCGGCAGCAGTCCGGGTCGAGTCCCGTCGGCAGCTGCTCGCCGCTGAAGACCGTGGTGGTGGCCTCGTCTCCGCCGAGGGCGGCCACCGCGAGCAGCAGCGAACCGGCCGTCCAGGAGGTGCGTTCGCGGGGCCAGACCGCGTCGTCGTCGAAGACGTAGCCGGTCCAGTACATGCCGTCCTCGGCGCGGAGGTGCTGAATCCACTTGAGGATCTGTACGGCCCGCTCGGACTCCCCCATCGCCCACAGGGCGAGCGCCAGTTCCGCGCTCTCCCCGCCGGTGACCCAGGGGTTGGGCAGCACACAGCGCACCCCCAGGCCGGGCACGACGAACTCCTCCCAGTCCGCGTCGATGCGCTCACGGGCCTGGGCGCCACGGACCGCGCCGCCGAGGATCGGGTAGTACCAGTCCATGGAGTAGCGGGACTTGTCCAGGAACCGTTCGGGGTGGCTGCGTATCGCATGGCCCAGGCGGCCGACGGCCAGCTCCCAGTCGGGCTGCGGCTCCTCGCGCTGTTCGGCGAGCGCCAGCGCGCAGCGCAGCGCCTGGTAGATGGAGGACGAGCCGGTCAGCAGCGCCTCGTTGACGGGGGTGCCGTCGTCCTCGCGCTTCCAGCCGATCTCGCCGCCGGGCTGCTGGAGCTCCAGGACGAACTCGGTCGCGGCGTGCACCGCCGGCCACATCCGGTCGAGGAAGGCCTCGTCGCCGGTGGACAGGTAGTGGTGCCAGACGCCGACCGCGAGATACGCGCAGAAGTTGGTCTCCCGGCCGCGGTCGGTGGGGGCCTCGGCGTCGCCGTCGTCGTAGGCCGCGTACCAGGACCCGTCCGGGTTCTGGTGCCGCACCAGCCAGTCGTACGCGGCCTCGGCGCGCTCGTGTTCGCCGGCCGCGTCCAGGGCCATGGCGGCCTCGGTGTGGTCCCACGGATCGAGGTGGTGGCCCCGGAACCAGGGGATCGCGCCGTCCGGCCGCTGGGTCGCCAGGATGCCGGCCACCGTGCGGGCGGCCTGCTCGGCGGTGAGCACCCCCGGCAGGACGAGCCGTTCGGTACGTCCGGGACTCGTCACTTGGCGGCCCCGGCAGCAGGCTTGGCGGACGCCTTGGAGGAACGCCGGGAGGAGGGCTTGGCGGTCGCCTTGGCACCCGACTTGGCCGACGGCTCGGCCGCGGGCTCGGCCGCGGCCTCCTCGGGCAGATGCGGCTTGGTGGCGTAGACGACGAAGCTCTTGCCGATGACGGGGTTCAGGGCCCGCTCGGCGAGCCGGGTGGCCAGCGGCTTCTTCATGATGTCCCAGACCAGCAGCTTGTGGTACGCCTGCACCGGCAGCGCCTTGTCGTTGTCCACCCCGAAGGCGCACTTCAGCCACCAGTAGGGGCTGTGCAGCGCATGCGCGTGGTGGGTCCCGTACGGCTCCAGACCGGCCTCGCGTATCTTCCCGACGAGTTCGTCGCCGCGGTAGATGCGGATGTGGCCGCCCTCGACCTCGTGGTAGGCGTCGCTGAGCGTCCAGCAGACCTTCTCGGGGCCGTAGCGGGGGACGGTGACGGCGATCCGGCCGCCGGGGCGCAGCACCCGGACCATCTCGGCGAGCACGCCCTTGTCGTCCGGGATGTGCTCCATCACCTCGGAGATGATCACGACGTCGAAACTGTCGTCGGGGAACGGCAGGTTGAGCGCATCGCCCTCCATGGCGGTGGCGGAGGCGCCCGCCGGGGCCTCACCCGCCTCCTCCATCGCGGCGAACCACTTGGCGACCTCGCGGATCTCCTCGCTGTTCTGGTCGAGGGCGACGACCTGCGCGCCGCGCCGGTAACACTCGAAGGCATGCCGGCCGGCGCCGCACCCCAGGTCGAGCACACGGTCGCCGGGAGCGAGCGGGAAGCGGGAAAAGTCGACGGTCAGCACGGCGTTCTGCTTTCGTCCGGCGGTGGGTGGCGGTGGGGGCTGCGGAAGGAGGTACGGGCCGGGCGGGCCCCTAGACGTGTCCGGCGGGGCTCGGCGCGGCCGAGTTGCCGGTGCCCCCTCCGGACGCGGTCGGGGAGAGGGCGCCGGGCCGGCCGTTCTTCTGGAGGGCGAGGGCCTCGCGGTAGCGCTCGGCGGTGCCGAGGGCGGCCTGACGCCAGGTGAAGCGGGCCAGCACCCGTTCCCGGCCGGCCGCGCCGAGGCGGCGGCGCAGCTCCTCGTCGCCCAGGAGGCGGAGCAGCCCGCCCGCCAGCGCACCGGCGTCCCCCGGGGGCACCGCGAGACAGGTCTCGCCGTCCGGTCCTGCGACCTCGGGGATGGCGCCGCCGGTGGTGGCCAGCAGCGGCGTGCCGGTGGCCATCGCCTCGGCGGCGGGCAGCGAGAACCCCTCGTACAGGGAGGGGACACAGGCGATCTGGGCGCTGCGCACCAGGTCGACGAGTTCGGGGTCGCTGATGCCCTTGACGAACTCGACGGCGCCGGACAGTCCGAGCCGTTCGATGGCGGCGGCGACCGGCCCGTCGTCGGCACGCTTGCCGACGACCACCAGATGCGCGTCGGGGTGCTCGGTGCGCACCTTGGCGAGCGCCTCGACGAGGTGGATCAGCCCCTTGAGGGGGACGTCCGCGCTGGAGGTGGTGACGATCCGGCCCGGCACCTCGGGCACCGCGGCATCTGGCGAGAACAGGTCGGTGTCGGCGCCGATGTGCACCACGTGGATGCGGTCGGCGGACACCCCGAGGTCGTCGACGATCTCCTGGCGGGAGGAGCCGGAGACGGTCAGCACGGACGGCAGCCGGCGGGCCACCCGCTTCTGCATCCGGGTGAAGCCGTACCAGCGGCGGACGGAGGCCCGGCGCCGCCAGTTGTCGGCGGCCGCCAGGTCGAGCCGCCGGTCGACGGTGATGGGGTGGTGGATGGTGGTGACCAGCGGGGCACCGAGGGCGCCGGGGCCGCCGAGCAGGCCGTAGCCGAGGGTCTGGTTGTCGTGGACCACGTCGAACTGGCCGCGGCGGGCGGCGAGATGGCGCCGGGCCCGCAGCGAGAAGGTCAGCGGCTCGGGGAAGCCGCCGGTCCACATCGTGCCGACCTCCAGGGCGTCGATCCAGTCGCGGTACTCGCCGCGCTTCGGCGTGCGGAACGGGTCCGGCTGACGGTAGAGGTCCAGGCTGGGCAGCTCGGTGAGGGTCACCCCGTCGTCGACGACGGGGTAGGGCTGGGCGCCGATGACCTCGACGGAGTGCCCGAGGCGGGCCAGTTCGCGCGAGAGGTGGCGTACGTAGACGCCCTGTCCGCCGCAGAACGGGTTCCCCTTATACGTGAGCATCGCGATCCGCAGGGGACGCTCGCCGTTCGACGGGGCGGAGGCCGGGGAGGCCTCTGCGGGGCGAGGCGCGGCTGCCTGGACGGCCTCTGCGGTCACGCTCGGCCCCCTTCTCACTGGACTTTCGCCGGAGCGTAACCGCTGGCGGTAATCTAGAACAAGTTTCAGAACTGATTGGCTACTGATCAGTTCACCGAGCTTCGAATCTACCGGCCGAGAACGAGGCGAAAAGAGCCGCACCAGGTGATTCGCGCCACCACCCGCCCCCCTGCCATGCTGTGCCGAGCACACCACCGGCACTCGCCGCATCGCGGACGGAATGCCACGGAATGGGAAATATGACTACGGAATCCAAGGCGGCCAGACCGACCCTTCCCGCGAGTCCTCCCCTGACCGAGCGTCAGGAGGCCCGGCGCCGCCGCATCCTGCACACCAGCGCAAAGCTGGCGTCCCGTGGTGGCTTCGACGCCGTGCAGATGCGCGAGGTCGCCGAGTCCTCGGGCGTCGCGCTCGGCACCCTCTACCGCTACTTCCCCTCCAAGGTGCACCTGCTGGTCGCCACCATGCAGGACCAGCTCCAGCACATGCACGAAACGCTGCGCAAACGCCCGCCGTCGGAGCAGGACCCGGGCGCACGGGTCGCCCAGACCCTGATGCGGGCCTTCCGCGCGCTGCAGCGCGAACCGCATCTGGCGGACGCGATGGTGCGCGCGTTGACCTTCGCGGACCGCTCCGTCAGCCCCGAGGTGGACACCGTCTCCCGGCTGACCACCGCGATCATCCTCGACGCGATGACCCCGCCCGTCACCCACCACCACCCTTCGCAGGAGCTGGCGCACCCCTCCATCTCGGCCACCCCCGAACAGCTCTCCGCGGTCCGGGTCATCGAGCACACCTGGCACTCGGCTCTGATCACCTGGCTGTCCGGCCGGGCCTCGATCGCCCAGGTGAAGATAGACATCGAGACCGTCTGCCGACTGATCGACCTCACCTCACCCGACCGGGAGAGCTGAAGGGGCCGCTGTAGCGGGAGAGGTGAGACGGCGCCCTAGCGGGAGTGGGGGCGGGCGCCGGCGGGCGTGGGGTGGATGCCGACGCCGGGCGCCCCCCCTTTGCCTTGCCGCGCCGGCGATGGCTTCGCCGTCGTGCGTTAACTCCGCCGCTGCCGCGGGTAGTTGGCCCGCAAGGGGGCCGTCGACCCCCTACGGGACACCACTCCCCGCCCCCTAAGGCCCCGGCTCCGGGCCCCACCCCCGGGGCTCCCGCCCCGCACCCCGGCCGCCCTCCCCCGCTTGGCGGTGCCGCCGCTCATTCCTCCGGCGGGAACACCGCCTCGCCGCTGTCGGCCACGGTGAGGGTGATCGCCTCCACGGGGCACCCCTCGGCGGCCGCCAGGACGTTCTCGGCGGCGTCCGTCTCCGGCGCCACCGGGTGCGACTGCCGGGCCGTGTCCAGCCGGAAGCCGTCCGGGGCCGTGGCGGCGCACATCCCCGACCCGATGCAGACACTCCGGTCCACCACCACCTCCCAGCGGTCCCCCATCAGGCGCCCGCCGGCAGGTGGATCATCTTGTGCTCCAGGTATTCGCCGAAGCCCTCGGGCCCGAACTCCCGGCCGATGCCGGAGTTCTTGTAGCCGCCGAACGGGCCGAGCATGTCGATGCTGAAGGTGTTCACCGAGTACGTACCGGTGCGCACCTGCCGGGCGATCTCGACGCCGTGGTCGACGTCGGCCGTCCACACCGAGCCGGAGAGCCCGTAGTCGGAGTCGTTGGCGATCCGTACCGCCTCCGCCTCGTCGTCGTACGGCAGCAGACAGATGACCGGGCCGAAGATCTCCTCCCGGGCGATCCGCATGGAGTTGGCGACCTCGCCGAACAGGGTCGGCTCGACGTACCAGCCCGTGGGCTGCCCCTCGGGACGGCCGCCGCCCGTGAGCACCTTGGCGCCCTCGCGCTGCCCGAGCGCGATGTAGTCCAGCGAGCGCTGCTGCTGGCGGCGGGCGACCAGCGGGCCGACCTCGGTGGCCGGATCGAGCGGGTCACCGACGGTGAGCGCCGAGGCCGCCGCGGTGAAGCGCTCGGCGATCTCGTCGTAGTGGCTGCGCGGGGCGAGAATCCGTGTCTGGGCCACACAGGCCTGGCCGTTGATCATCCAGGCGAACGGCACGATGCCGGCCACCGCCGCGTCCAGGTCCGCGTCCGGCAGGATCACCGCGGCCGACTTGCCGCCGAGTTCCAGCGTCACCCGGCTGAGGTTGCGGGCGGCGACCTCCATGACCCGCTTGCCGGCCGCCACCGAGCCGGTGAACGACACCTTGTCCACGCCCGGGTGCCCGACCAGGTACTCGCTCACCTCGCGGTCCGCCGGCAGGATCGACAGCACGCCCGGCGGCAGCCCGGCCTCGGTCGCGATCTCCGCGAGCAGGTAGGCGTCCAGCGGGGTCTCCGGTGACACCTTCAGCACCACCGAGCAGCCGGCCAGCAGCGCCGGCGCGAGCTTGGCCGCGGCGGTGAACTGCGGGACGTTCCACGGCACCACGGCCGCGACCACCCCGACCGGCTCCCGGCGCACCAGCAGCGGCCCCAGCACGCCGCTCCGCCGCTCCTCGAACGGGAAGTCGCGGGCCACCGTGAGCGCCGCGTCCCACACCAGCATCGCGGCCAGCGACTGCACCATGACGCCGGAGGTGAACGGGGTGCCGTTCTCGGCGCTGATGACCTTGGCGATCTCCTCGCTGCGGGCCGCGAAGGCGTCCTTGATCCGGGTCACCACCGCGATCCGGTCCGCCAGCGGGGCGTTCGCCCACACCCCGGACGCGAAGGACGTACGGGCCGCGGTCACCGCACGGTCGACATCGGCCCGTGCGGCGTGCGGGACCCGGCCGATGACCTGTTCGGTGTGGGGTGAGACGACCTCGATCGTGTCCCGGCCGGCCGGATCGGCCCATTCACCGCCTATGTAGAGCTTGCCGTGCTCGACGAGGTCGCTCATCGCTGCCGCCTCCTGCGAGTGGGCCGCCCGTCCGGCGAGCCCTGCCGGTTCCCTGTGGTTGCTGCTGTGCCTCGGAACGCGCTTGCTGACGGTGCTTCGGTACGGATGCGGCGCAGCCCGCCGCACCACATCAGGAACTGATACCAGTTCTAGTTGGAGGAGTCCACGGGGCCGCGCGAATCCCAACTCCCCTGGGTGCACGGGGAACTTCAAGCCACCCTGAAACCAGTTCTAGTTATAGTGAGGCCGGGTACCGGGTGTATGCCGCACCGAAAGGGGACCGGGATGACCGCGCAGGTGACCGACCACAAGGGCGGGGTGTGGAGCATCGCCGTCCCCATCCCGGACAACCCGCTCGGCCACACCCTCGTCCACCTCCTGGAGACCGACCGCGGCCCGGTGCTCATCGACACCGGCTGGGACGATCCGGACTCCTGGGACACCCTCGTCGCCGGTGTCACCGCCTGCGGGTTCGCCCTCACCGACCTGCACGGCGTCCTGATCACCCACCATCACCCCGACCACCACGGGCTGTCCGCGAAGGTCCGGGAGGCCTCCGGCGCCTGGATCGCGATGCACGCCGCCGACACCGCGGTGGTCCGCCGCACCCGCGAGGCCGAACCGGCCCAGTGGCTCGACTACCTGCTCGCCAAGCTCACGACGGCGGGCGCGCCGGACGAGCATCTGGCGCCCCTGCGGAAGGCGCGTGCCACCGGGGGCGGCCGGAGGCTCCCCGGCCGGCGGGCCGCGCTGCCGGACCGCGGTATCGACCCCGGCGAACTGCTCGACCTGCCGGGCCGCCGGGTGCGCGCCATCTGGACGCCCGGCCACACCCCCGGCCATGTGTGCCTCCACCTGGAGGAGGCACACCCCTCGGCACGGGCCCCCGGCTTCGGCCGGCTGTTCTCCGGCGACCACCTGCTGCCCGGCATCACGCCGCACATCGGCCTGTACGAGGCCCCGGACAGCGAAGGGGTTCCGCCCGGCCCGCACGGGGCGGAGGGCGCCGACCCGCTCGGCGACTACCTCGACTCCCTCGAACGCGTCGGCCGGCTCGGCCCCGCCGAGGTGCTGCCCGCCCACCAGCACGCCTTCACCGACGCCGGTGGCCGGGTGCGCGCGCTGATCGCCCACCACCAGGAGCGGCTGGACCGGCTGCGGGCCCTGCTCCGGGAACCGCGCACCGTCTGGGAACTCGCCGTGGCCATGGAGTGGAACCGGCCCTGGGAGCAGATCCCTTACGGGTCCCGCAACATCGCCGTCTCGGAGGCCGAGGCCCATCTGCGCCGGCTGGTGAAGCTGGGGCACGCGGAGCCGGTGCCGGGGAGCGAACCGGTGCGGTACCGGGCGGTGTGAGGGCGGGCGGATCGGCCCGGCGTTCGGTGGGGCCTTCGGGTTGGCGTTCGGGGGCGGCCGCCCCCGGCTCGCGCCCTCAGACGTGGCTCGTACGTGCGAGCGAGTGCCCGGCGGGTGCCGGTTAAGGTGTGCGGGACAACTTCATCCGTACCCGATCGGGGGAAGCCGGTGGAAATCCGGCGCTGACCCGCAACCGTGAGGACGGCCCGTCCGTACCGCGCCGGCTGGACCGGCAGGGACGGCCGTACGAGCCGGAGCACCCGAGGGGGCACGACCAAGGCTCCCGCCACCGGAAACGTCCGCCACTGGGACGGCCCGGTGCGCGGCACCGTCGAGGTATACGGAGCTGAGCCCGGTGCCACCGCGCCCGTGATCCCCAGGGGGTCGGTGCGCGGGCGGCCGGCCGAGCGTGGCTGCGTAGACCGCCGCGACCCGACCCGAGAGGCACCGACCCGATGGCCCCCATGGCTTCCATGGCTTCCATGGCTCACCAGGCCCCCCTGACGCACCCCGTCGCCCTCCTGGCGCGCCGCACCGCCACGGCGCTGGCCGCCGCGGTGGTGCTGGGCGCGGCCGCTGCCCCCGCCGCGTACGCCGACGCCGCCCCGTCCACTTCCCCGAAGAAGCTGCCGGACGGCCTGCACGGCAGCAAGGACCCGCAGTACGACGGGGTCTGGCGGCAGTCGCTGGCGCTGCTGGCGCAGGACACGGTGGGGCTGCGGCCCGCGGGGTCCGCCGTGCGCTGGCTGGTCGGGCAGCAGTGCGCCGACGGCTCGTTCAGCGCCTTCCGTGCCGACCCCGGCAAGGCCTGTGACGCCAAGACCCTGCGGGACACCAACCAGACGGCCGCCGCGGTGCAGGCGCTGGCCGCGCTCGGCGGGCAGAGCGACACCGTGCGGAAGGCCGTGGGCTGGCTGAAGTCGGTGCAGAACGACGACGGCGGCTGGAGCTCGGTGCCCGGCTCGGCCAGCGACGCCAACTCCACGTCCGTGGTCATCGGCGCGCTCGCGGCGGCGGGCGAGAAGCCGGGGTCCGTGACGTCGAAGAAGGGTGCCAAGACCCCTGACGACGGGCTGCTCACCTTCCAGCTGGGCTGCGACGCGAAGGAGGGCGAGCGCGGCGCGTTCACCTTCCAGCTCAAGGGCGCCGCCCCGAACGCCGACGCCACCGCGGCCGCCGCGACCGGAGCGCTCGGCAAGGGCTTCGTCGTCGCGCCCGCCGACGACCGTGCGGACCGCCCGGTCAAGCCGCTGGACTGCAAGGACGGCGGGGGCGAGAAGACGGACAAGGCGGGCAAGGGCGACCTGGGGCAGGCCGCTGAGGGCGGCGCCGCCTATCTCGTCGCGCAGCTCGACAAGAACGGGCAGCATCTGCTGTCCGCGATGCCGGGCGCCGAGAAGCAGCCCGACGTCGGCAACACCGCCGACGCCGTGGTGGCACTGGCCGCCGGTGGCCATGGTGCCGCCGCCGCGAAGCCGCTGAAGTGGCTGGAGAAGAACGCGGCGGACTGGGCGAAGCAGAGCGGGCCCGCCGCGTACGCGCAGCTGGTGCTGGCCGCGCATGCCACCGGTACCGACCCGCGGTCCTTCGGCGGCACCGACCTGGTGGCCGCGCTCAACGCCACCGGCCCCAAGCCGGCCGCCGCAGCGGCGAAGGACGACAAGGACGGCGACTCCTCGGGCGGCGGCTCCGGTATCTGGTGGGTCATCGGTGTCGGTCTCGCCATCGGTGCCGGCATCGGGTTCCTGCTGAGCGGCCGGAAGAAGAACCAGCTCTGATGCGGGGCACCAGGATCGCCGGCGCGGTGCTGCTGGCCGGTACGGTCACCGGCCTGGCCGCCGGGCCCGCGCAGGCGCAGGAGTACCGCTACTGGTCGTTCTGGGACGGCAAGGGCGGCTCCTGGGCGTACGCCACCCAGGGGCCGGCCACGCTGCGGCCGGCCGACGGCGCGGTCGCGGGCTTCCGCTTCACCGTCGGCGCCGACTCCGCGGGGGCCGGAAAGCCGCGCGCGGCCGCCCGTTTCGAGGCGATCTGCCGCGACACCCCGGCCAAGGACGGCCACAAGCGGATCGGCATCGTCCTGGACTTCGGCACCGCGGCGGAGGCGCCCGGCGGCGAGCGGCCGCCGAAGGCCAGGACGGAGTGTGCGCAGGTCCCGGAGGACGCCTCGGCGGGCGAGGCGCTGGCGGCGGTCGCCCGGCCGCTGCGCTATGACGCCAACGCCCTGCTGTGCGCCATCGCCGGCTATCCGAAGGCGGGGTGCGCGGAGTCGGTGAGCGGGTCGAAGGGCTCCGGGGGCTCGGCCGCGCCGTCGGCCGGAGCGGCGGACCGGGACGGCGGAGACGGCGGGAGCGGTGACGGCGGGCCGTCCGCCGGGCTGCTCGGCGGGGGCGCGGCCGTGGCCGCCCTGGGTGCGGCAGCGGTGTGGCAGGCACGCCGCCGACGCCGATGAGCGCCCCGCGGGCGACCCGTACCATCGCGCTGCACGCCGGCGCCTGGTGGCTGTGGGCGCTGGGTCTGGCCACCGCCGCGTCCCGCACCACCAACCCGCTGCTGCTGGGGCTGCTGGTGGGCGTGGCCGGGTATGTCGTCGCGGCACGCCGTACGGAGGCGCCATGGGCCCGCTCGTACGGCGCGTTCGTGAAGCTCGGGCTGGTCGTGATCGTCATCCGGCTGGTGTTCGCCTTCTTCCTCGGCTCGCCGATCCCCGGTACCCACACCCTGGTCACCCTTCCCGAAGTGCCCCTGCCGGACTGGGCGAAGGGCGTCCGGATCGGCGGCCGGGTCACCGCGGAGGGCATGCTCTTCGCCCTGTACGACGGGCTGAAACTGGCCGCCCTCCTCATCTGTCTGGGCGCCGCCAACGCGCTCGCCAACCCCGCCCGGCTCCTGAAGTCCCTGCCCGGTGCGCTCTACGAGGCGGGCGTCGCGGTCGTCGTCGCGATGACCTTCGCCCCGAACCTGGTCGCCGACGTCCAGCGGCTGCGCGCCGCCCGCCGGCTGCGCGGGCGTCCCGACCGCGGGTTCACGGCGCTCCTCCAGGTCGGACTGCCGGTGCTGGAGGGCGCGCTGGAGCGCTCGGTGGCGCTGGCCGCGGCCATGGACGCACGTGGCTACGGCCGCAGCGCCCAGGTGCCGCCCGCCGTGCGCCACACCACGTCCGTGCTCACCCTCGGCGGGCTGCTCGGCGTCTGCGCGGGAACCTACGGGCTGTTGGGCGGCACCGGGGGCGGCTACGGGCTGCCGCTGCTGCTCGCCGGGCTGGCGGCGGCGCTCGCCGGGCTGTGGCTCGGTGGCCGCCGGTCGGTGCGCAGCCGCTACCGGCCCGAGCGGTGGGGCGCCCGCGCCTGGCTGGTCGCGGGCTCCGGCCTGGCCGTCGCCGCCTTGATGATCTGGGCGAACGACTACGCGCCCGCCGCCCTGCATCCCCCCGCCGTCCCGCTCACCACCCCCGTCCTTCCGCTCTGGCCGGCCGTGTCCGTTCTCGTGGGGCTGCTGCCCGCGTTCGTCGCCCCGCTCCCGCCGGGCGCGGACCGTGACGGCGCCCGTCGTGCCTCCCGTGACCGCCGCCGTGCCCCCGAAGTCGATCCGTGTACGAAGGAGCCCGTCCAGTGATCCGGTTCGAGCAGGTCTCGGTCACCTACGGCGATGCCGCGGCACCCGCCGTCCAAGGCGTCGACCTGACCGTTCCCGAGGGCGAACTGTGTCTGCTGGTCGGCCCCTCCGGCGTCGGCAAGTCCACCGTCCTGAGCGCCGTCTGCGGTCTCGTCCCGCACTTCACCGGCGGCACGCTGCACGGCCGGGTGACCGTCGACGGCCGTGACACCCGCACCCACAAGCCGCGCGAACTGGCCGATGTCGTGGGCACCGTGGGCCAGGACCCGCTGGCGCACTTCGTCACCGACACCGTCGAGGACGAACTCGCCTACGGCATGGAGTCGCTCGGCCTCGCCCCCGAGGTGATGCGCCGCCGGGTCGAGGAGACCCTCGACCTGCTGGGGCTGGCGGAGCTGCGGGACCGGGCGATCACCACGCTCTCGGGCGGCCAGACGCAGCGGGTGGCCATCGGTTCGGTCCTGACCACCCACCCCAAGGTGCTGGTCCTCGACGAGCCGACCTCCGCGCTCGATCCGGCCGCCGCCGAGGAGGTGCTCTCCGTCCTCCAGCGGCTGGTCCATGACCTCGGCACCACGGTCCTGCTGGCCGAACACCGCCTGGAACGCGTGGTCCAGTACGCCGACCAGGTCATCCTCCTTCCTTCGCCGGGCGCGCCCCCGGTCATGGGCACCCCCGCCGACGTCATGGCCGTCTCGCCCGTCCACCCCCCGGTCGTGGCCCTCGGACGCCTCGCCGACTGGTCTCCCCTCCCGCTCTCCGTCCGCGACGCCCGCCGCAAGGCGGCTCCCCTGCGCGAGCGGCTGACGGGGGTCCCGCCACAGGCGCCGGGGACCGGTACGGGCGGTGCGTCGGTGTCGGTGTCGTCATCGGCGTCGGACGCCGCTGCGGAGGTCTCGGGGCTCGGGGTGCGGCGGGGGCGGGCCGAGGTGCTGCACGGGGTGGATCTGACCGTGCGGGCCGGTGAGACGCTCGCGCTGATGGGGCGCAACGGCGCGGGGAAGTCCACGCTGCTCACCACGCTCGTCGGTATGCATGAGCCGTCGTCCGGCACCGTGCGGGTCGGTGGCGCCGTCCCGCACCGCACCCGACCCCGGGACCTGCTGCGGCATGTCGGCCTGGTCCCCCAGGAGCCTCGTGACCTCCTCTACGCGGACACCGTCGCCGCCGAGTGCACCGCCGCCGACCAGGACGCGGACGCTCCCTCCGGCAGCTGCCGGGAGCTGGTCGCCCGGCTGCTTCCGGATGTCCCGGACTCCGTGCACCCGCGTGATCTGTCCGAGGGCCAACGGCTCGCGCTCGCCCTCGCGGTCGTGCTGACCGCCCGTCCGCCCCTGCTCCTCCTCGACGAGCCCACCCGCGGCCTGGACTACGCCGCCAAGGCCCGTCTGATCGAGGTGCTGCGCACCCTGGCCGCCGAGGGCCACGCCATCGTCCTGGCCACCCATGACGTGGAACTCGCCGCCGAACTGGCGCACCGTGTCGTCATCCTCGCCGACGGCGAGATCGTCGCCGACGGTCCCACCGACGAGGTCGTGGTCTCCTCTCCGTCCTTCGCGCCGCAGGTCGCCAAGGTCCTCGCCCCGCTCCCCTGGCTGACGGTTCCGCAGGTGGCCCGCGCTCTGGAGGCCCTCGCATGAGCGTGCCCGCACCCCGTCCGGAGGGCCCCGCGCCCGTCACCGGCTCCGGCCGGCCCGGCGCCGACCGCCCCGAGCCCGGCCGTCCCAACCCCGGCCGTCCCGAGTCCGGTCGCCAGGCCCGTGCCGTGCGGCTCGGGCCGCGCTCCGTCGCCGCTCTGGCGCTGATCTCGGCGATCGGCGTGATGGCGTTCGGCTGGCCGCTGCTCGCCGATTCCGCCTCCGGGCTGGCCCACTCCAAGGACGCACCCTGGCTGTTCGCCGCGCTGCTGCCGATGCTGCTGGCCGTTGTCGTGGCGACCATCGCCGACACCGGTCTGGACGCCAAGGCCATCGCGATGCTCGGCGTCCTGGCCGCGGCCGGGGCCGCGATGCGCCCGCTGGGCGCGGGGACGGCGGGGATCGAGCCGATGTTCTTCCTGATGGTGCTGGCGGGGCGGGTCCTCGGGCCCGGTTTCGGGTTCGTCCTGGGTTCCGTGGCGATGTTCGCGTCGGCGCTGCTGACCGGTGGTGTCGGTCCCTGGATGCCGTTCCAGATGCTGACGATGGGGTGGGTTTCGATGGGCGCCGGGCTGCTGCCAGGGCCGGACCGGCTGCGCGGCCGCGGTGAACTCACCCTGCTCGCCGCCTACGGCGCCGTGTCCGCCGTCCTCTACGGCCTGGTCATGAACCTCCAGGGCTGGCCCTACATCGGCGGCCTGGCCTCCGGGGTCTCCTTCGTCCCCGGCGATCCGCTCGACCAGAACCTCGCCCGCTACCTCGCCTACTGCCTCGCCACCTCCCTCGGTTGGGACCTCCCCCGGGCCCTGGTCACCGTGGTGCTCACCTTCGTCCTCGGGGGCACCGTCCTCAGGGCCCTGCGCCGCGCCACCCGCCGCGCGGCCTTCGACGTCCCCGCCTCCTTCACCCCCGGCCCACCGCGCGAGACCGCCTCGGGCTGAACGGGCCCGGCGCCCTCGGAGCCGTGCCAGCGGGCGAGGGGCAGTGCGCGGGCGAGGGAGGGCGGAAGCGGGAGCGGACAAGGGCGAGGGAGAGGGAGAGGAGAACGAGGAGGGGCGCTGTCGCGGCGCTCTGTTCGTCGTCATGTGCTCGACGGTACGGAGATCGCGAGCCGCGCGGAATGCGGATGTCCACCCACCTCAGCTGCGGTTTTCCTCAGGTTGGGGAGGGAGGCGGACCGGAGCCCCTACAACCGCTGGATGATCGTCCCCGTCGCCAGTGCCCCGCCCGCGCACATGGTGATCAGGGCGAACTCCTTGTCCCGGCGTTCGAGTTCATGGAGTGCGGTGGTGAGGAGCCGGGCGCCGGTGGCGCCGACCGGGTGGCCGAGGGCGATGGCGCCGCCGTTCACGTTCACCTTCTCCAGGTCCTGCTCGAAGACCTGGGCCCAGGACAGCACGACGGAGGCGAAGGCCTCGTTGATCTCGACGAGGTCGATGTCCTTGAGGGACATACCGGCCTTGCCGAGGACCGCGCGGGTGGCGTCGATGGGGCCGTCCAGATGGAAGTGCGGATCGGCGCCGACCAGCGCCTGGGCCACGATGCGGGCCCGTGGCCTGAGCTTGAGGGCGCGGGCCATCCGCTTGGAGGCCCACATCAGCGCGGCGGCGCCGTCGGATATCTGCGAGGAGTTGCCCGCCGTGTGGACGGCGGTGGGCATCACGGGCTTGAGGCCGCCCAGGGCCTCCATGCTGGTGTCGCGCAGGCCCTCGTCGCGGTCGACCAGCCGCCACATGCCCTGGCCCGCGGCCTGTTCGTCCTCCGTGGTGGGGACCTGGACGGCGAAGGTCTCCCGTTTGAAGCGCTCCTCGGCCCACGCGGCGGCCGCCCGCTCCTGGGAGATCAGGCCGAGCGAGTCGACGTTCTCCCGGGTCAGTCCCCGGTTGCGGGCGATGCGTTCGGCCGCCTCGAACTGGTTGGGCAGGTCGACGTTCCACTCGTCGGGCCAGGGCTTGCCGGGACCGTGCTTGGAGCCGCTGCCGAGCGGCACCCGGGACATCGCCTCGACGCCGCAGCCGATGCCGATGTCGATGACCCCGCCCGCGATCATGTTGGCGACCAGGTGGTTGGCCTGCTGGGAGGACCCGCACTGACAGTCGACGGTGGTCGCGGCGGTCTCGTACGGGAGGCCCATCGCCAGCCAGGCGTTGCGTGCCGGGTTCATGGACTGTTCACCCGCGTGGGTGACAGTGCCGCCGACGACCTGCTCGACACAGTCGGGCTGGATGCCCGTACGGGCGAGGAGTTCGCGGTAGGTCTCCCCCAGGAGGTAGGCGGGATGGAGGTTGGCGAGCGCGCCGCCGCGCTTGCCGATGGGGGTGCGTACTGCTTCGACGATGACGGGTTCCGCGGCCATGACTGACTCGTCCTCTCCTCGCGTCCGCGGATGTCCCGGCACCCACGGAAGAAGAACTAGTACGCGTTCTACTTCTACGCCACAGTCTTATGAGGCACCCTCTGAGGCGCAAGGGGCATGCAACCCTTGCCACTGACCGGAGTCGCCGTGCCCCTTGCCACTTACAGGACTCGTCATTACCTTCACCGCGACCCGTAGCTGATGAACCGTCAGACGTTCGGATGGACCAGGAGCCGCCGATGCCATGTCCCGCGCTGCCCGACGGGTTCGACTTCACCGATCCCGACGTCTACCAGTCCCGCGTTCCGCTCCCCGAGTTCGCACAGCTGCGGCGGACCGCGCCCGTGTGGTGGAACGCCCAGCCGCACGGCATCGCCGGCTTCGGCGACGACGGGTACTGGGTCGTCACCCGTCACCAGGACGTCAAAGAGGTGTCCACCAGGCCCGAGATCTTCTCGGCACACCTCAACACCTCGATTATCCGCTTCAACGCGGCCATGACCCGTGACCAAATCGACGTACAGAAACTCATCATGCTGAACATGGACCCGCCCGAGCACACGCGGGTCCGGCAGATCGTCCAGCGCGGCTTCACCCCCCGTTCGATCCGGGCCCTGGAGGACGCGCTGCGCCACCGGGCGGAACAGATCGTCGACGGGGCGCGCCGGAAGGGCTCGGGGGACTTCGTCACCGATGTCGCCTGCGAACTCCCCCTCCAGGCCATCGCGGAACTCATCGGCATCCCCCAGGACGACCGGGCGCGCATCTTCGACTGGTCCAACAAGATGGTCGCGTACGACGATCCCGAACTGGCCATCACCGAAGAGGTCGGCCTCAACGCGGCCACGGAGCTGATCTCGTACGCGATGAACCTCGCCGCGGTGCGCAAGGAGTGCCCGGCCAAGGACATCGTCAGCCAGCTGGTGGCGGCGGAGCACGAAGGGAACCTCGGCTCCGACGAGTTCGGCTTCTTCGTGCTGCTGCTGGCGGTGGCCGGCAACGAGACCACCCGGAACGCGATCACCCACGGGATGCACGCCTTCCTCACCCACCCCGACCAGTGGGAGCTGTTCAAGCGCGAGCGCCCCCGGACGGCGGCCGAGGAGATCGTCCGGTGGGCCACCCCGGTGGTCTCCTTCCAGCGCACCGCCACCCAGGACACCGAGCTGGCAGGGGCGAAGATCAAGAAGGGCCAGCGGGTGGGGATCTTCTACTCCTCCGCCAACAACGACCCCGAGGTGTTCGACCGTCCCGAGGTCTTCGACATCACCCGGGACCCCAACCCGCATCTGGGTTTCGGGGGCGGCGGCCCGCACTTCTGCCTCGGCAAGTCCCTCGCCGTCCTGGAGATCAACCTGATCTTCGGCGCCATCGCGGACGCCATGCCGGACATCTCCCTGGCGGGCGAGCCCCGCCGGCTCCGCTCGGCCTGGCTCAACGGCGTCAAGGAACTCCAGGTGCACTACGGCTGACAGCGGCGCCGCGCTCCAGGAGCACGGCGGCGGACACGGACCGGCACACGGGCGGGACGTCCACCCCGATCGGGCGGGTGGGCGTCCCGCCGGCGTGTGGGCCCAGGGGCGGCCGCGAGGCTCCGGCGCCCATCCGTAGTACCCGCCGGCCGCCCTCCCGGTACACGCGAAGCCGTGCCGGGGAAAGCCGGACCAGCGGTATGTCCGAAAGCATTTCCTCCGTCAACCTTGCCAGCTGTCATGGGCAGACTTACATTCAACTCGCGAGTAACACCCGGCAGTTCGCCCTCCGTGCGCACCGCCCCGCACCGCCTGCGCCCGAGCCGCACACGCTCCCCCCATACGCTCACCCCCGGCTCCGCACGCCTCGTCCGCACCCGGCGCGGCCCTGCGCCCACGCATTCCCCCCACATGTTTCGACAGCGCGCTCCACCGCTCCTCGAAGGGGACATACCACCATGAAGGACGCATACGGCAGACCGGTCACGGGACGCATCAGCTGGCGGAAGTTCGCCGTGCTGTCCGTCCCGGCGCTGGCCGGCACCGCCGCTCTGGGCATCGCCCTGGCCAACGGGGCGCTGGCGGCCTCGTTCGCCGTCTCGGGACAGCAGTTCAAGGTCTCCGCCGACAGCCTCAAGGGCGACGGCTTCGCCCAGTACGGCAGTGTGGACGCGAACGCCAGGGGAGATCTCCTGCCGGTCGCCGTCACCGCCATCAAGACCGCCCAGCTGAACCATCTGTGCCAGTCGGTCGTCACCCACCTGCCCGTCGTCGGCGACATCTCGCTCAACCTCAGCGCCGGTACGGGCAGTACGCCCGTCGAGGCGACCGACCTCTTCGTGGACGCCACCCAGCTCTCCGGCAACGCGTCCTTCCACCAGATCGAGATCGGCCGGGACGCCTCCACGCTCGACAAGGGGCCGGACAGCGCCCAGGGCATGCAGGACCTCTTCGCCCAGCAGGCCGATGACGTCAGCATCAGCAAGCTCCGGCAGACCGCCTGGGCCACCAACGCGGGAACCTTCAAGCTGTCCGGGCTGAGCATGAAGATCTCCAAGGGAAAGAAGGAATGCTTCTGACCTGGCGGCGCTGGCGGCGGGGACGGCCCTTCTGGGGCGGTCTGGCGACCGTCATCGCCGGCGCCGAGATCTGCGCCCTCCCTCTGGCGCCGCTGAAGATCATGCTGCAACAGGGGATCGCCGGTATCCCGTCGGTGCTGATGGGGCTGGTGATGATCGTGATGGGGCTCTCGGCGTGGTTCGCGCCGCACTACCGGGGCCTGGCCGGCGTACTCACCGTGCTCTGCGCGGCGGCCGCGCTGGTGATGTCCAACCTCGGCGGCTTTCTGATCGGCACCGTCATCGGGATTCTCGGCGGCTCGATGATCTTTGCCTGGCAACCGACCGTGCCCCAAGCCCCCGAGGAACCCGGGGCCGCCGCCACGCCGGGCGGCAGCACGCCCGCACCCTGCGAGTCCTAGGCACCCGCGCCCCGCCCGCCGACCGCTGTCCCTGCCCGCTGTCCCCAGTCCCCCGTCCGCCCGTACGCGGCACCCCACACCTCACTCGCGTACGGGGCGGACCGCTGCCCGCAGCACGCCCGCCGCACCGCTCCTCCGGCACCTCACCCCTCAGAAGGAGACCACGATGACGACGACCACGCGCCCCGCCCGCCGCACGCCCCGTCAGCGCGTCCTGCGCACCGCCGGAACCGGGGCCGTCGCGGCCCTCGGCCTGGCCCTCGCCATGACGAGCCCGGCGACGGCGCAGCCGGCCGGAACGCCGTCCGCCGCGGCGTCCACCACGGTGAGCCCCGCGGGGCACAACTTCACCGCCACGCTCAGCGGCAAGGCCACCTTCAAGGCCGGTGTCGTGACCGTCACCTGTACGACCTCGGTGTCCAGCGGGCAGGTCCCGGCCGCGCCCGGCAACCACAACCCGGCCGGTGCGGTGAGCAGTTCGACCACCCCGGCGACCTACAGCTCCTGCACGACGAGCATGCCGGGCGTCAGCGCGACCGTCACCACGACCGGCACCTGGGGCGTGGCCATGCAGAACGGGGCGCCGGTGACCGCCGGGCTGACCATCCCGACCGGCGGGTTCGTGCTCAAGACCAGCGGGCTGGCGTCCTGCACGGTGACCGCGGCCCCCACGTCGGCGGCGACGGTGAACGGCAGCTGGACCAACGGCGCGCCGTCCACCCTCGCCTTCACCAACGCGTCGGTCCCGGTGAAGGTGGTGGGCGGGTTCGGCTGCCCGACCAGTGCGACCACCTCGACGTTCAACGCCACCTACACGGTCAGGGACACCACCGCCCCCACGTCCCAGATCACCGTCACCGGCTGAGCGGCGCCCGCGCCACGGGTGACGGCCGTGCCAGGTGCGCGGGCGTCACCCGGTCAGCGTGCGCTCATGCCGGCGGCCGCCATGGCCGCCAGCACCACCACGGCCACCGTGCCCGCGAGGAAGGCGGTGAGCAGCCGTCGGCGCAGCACCCGGTAGACGCCTTGGTATTCGGTCCGCAAGGAGGCGCTGCGGTGGGCGATGCGCTCCAGATAGGCCCGCGAGGTCTCGCGCTGGTCCTGGCAGTAGCGCAGCTCGACCTCCCGCCGCTGGCTGTCGGTGAGCCAGGGCAGGCCGTCGCAGAAGGCTTTCGCGCGGGTGCGCGCACGGTCCTTCTCCGCCTCCAGGAGGAGAAATCCCTCGATCTCGTTGACGGCCCGGTCCAGCTGCATTTCCGCGGCCCTGCGCGATTCTCCGCCGGTCACCGTTCCCCCGGTGTTCCGCATGTCGTGACCCATCCGCGTTCCCTCGCTCATGTGCGTGCTCCGATTCCCGGGGCGGCGGTCTCCGCGGTATCCGGCAGGGCCGCGATTCCGTGGGCGATCTCCGGGTGGTGCAGGTCGAATGCCGGGGATTCGGAGCGAATGCGCGGCAGGGTGCGGAAGTTGTGCCGCGGCGGCGGGCAGGACGTCGCCCACTCCAGCGAGCGGCCATAGCCCCAGGGGTCGTCGGCCTCGATCTTCTCGCCGTACTTCGACGTCTTCCAGACGTTGTAGAGGAACGGCAGGAGGGAGAGCCCGAGAAGGAAGGAGAAAATGCTGGAGACGGTGTTCAGGGTGGTGAATCCGTCGGCGGCGAGATAGTCGGGGATACGCCGCATCATGCCTTCCGCGCCGAGCCAGTGCTGGACGAGGAAGGTGCCGTGGAAGCCGATGAACAGCGTCCAGAACGTGATCTTGCCGAGCCGCTCGTCCAGCATCCTGCCGGTGAACTTCGGCCACCAGAAGTGGAAACCGGAGAACATCGCGAAGACGACGGTGCCGAAGACGACGTAGTGGAAGTGCGCCACCACGAAGTACGAGTCGGAGATGTGGAAGTCCATCGGCGGCGAGGCCAGGATGACACCGGTCAGACCACCGAAGACGAAGGTGATCAGGAAGCCGATCGCCCACAGCATCGGCGTCTCGAAGGACAGTGAGCCCTTCCACATCGTGCCGATCCAGTTGAAGAACTTCACCCCGGTCGGCACCGCGATCAGGAACGTCATGAAGGAGAAGAACGGCAACAGCACGCCGCCCGTCACATACATGTGGTGCGCCCAGACCGTGACGGA